>JBBKXP010000332.1:0-3365 GCA_037969545.1 Paracoccaceae bacterium
GGGGATTTCCGCGCCGTCCTGGGTAAAGCGCATTTCATCGAACAGGTTCTTGCCCAGCCCGGTGCGGGCGATGGTTTTCAGGAACTGCTTGGGGATGATCATATCGGTGTCGATATTGACCAGCGGCATCGGCGCGGCGATTCCGCTGAGTTTGTCGAACTTTTCCATCTTCAATCCTTAACGTGTGGGGGTCGGTCCGTTAATTTTGTATGAACCGATATTAACCTTGATTGCCGGGATTTTCATCTTTCCGGCGGCGGCATCTGTGCAGTCCGGGGCGGCGTTCGGGGCAGATGCCCCACCCTGTTTTCCGGCCGGATTCGCGCCGTTTCGGGGCATCTGCGCAGAATAGGACCGCTGCGGGGCAGATGCCCCGCCCGCGTTTCAGATCAACTCCCGCACATCCGTCAGGTGCCCGGTGATCGCCGCCGCAGCCGCCATTGCCGGCGACATCAGGTGGGTGCGTCCACCGCGCCCCTGCCGGCCTTCGAAGTTGCGGTTGGATGTCGCAGCACAACGTTCGCCCGGTGCCAACTGGTCGGGATTCATTGCCAGACACATCGAGCAACCGGCAAGCCGCCATTCGAAACCGGCGTCGATGAAGATCTGCGCCAGCCCTTCTTCCTCGGCCTGCGCACGCACGAGGCCCGACCCCGGAACGACCATCGCCCGCAACCCGTCCTTTTTCTTCTTGCCCTTCAGGATCGCCGCCGCAGCCCGCAAATCCTCGATCCGGCCATTGGTGCACGAGCCGATGAACACCGTGTCGATGGTGATCTCGGACAACTTTTGCCCCGGTGTCAGGCCCATGTAATCGAGCGAGCGCTGGGCCGCCTCGACCTTGCCGCCCTTGAAATCCGACGGCGCCGGCACGACGCCGGTGATCGGCAGGACGTCCTCGGGCGAGGTGCCCCAGGTGACGACAGGGGCGATGTCTTCGCCTTTGAGGGTGATCACCTTGTCCCAACGAGCGTCGTCGTCGGAATAGAGCGTCTTCCACCACGCCAGCGCGGTTTCCCACTGTGCGCCTTTCGGCGCGTGCGGACGACCCATGCAGTAAGCGTAGGTCTTTTCGTCAGGCGCGATCAGCCCCGCCCGGGCGCCGCCCTCGATCGCCATGTTGCAGACCGTCATGCGGCCTTCCATGCTCAGATCACGGATCGCTTGTCCGCAGTATTCGATCACATAGCCGGTGCCGCCAGCGGTGCCGGTGACGCCGATGACCGAAAGGGTGATGTCCTTGGCGGTCACACCGGGGCGCAGGTGGCCGGTGACTTCCACCTTCATGTTCTTGCCCTTGCGCTGGATCAGCGTCTGGGTGGCGAGAACATGCTCGACCTCCGAGGTGCCGATGCCGTGGGCCAATGCGCCGAACGCACCATGCGTCGCGGTATGGCTGTCGCCGCAAACCACGGTCATGCCGGGCTGGGTCCAGCCCTGTTCGGGGCCAATGATGTGGACGATACCCTGCCGCACGTCGGACACCGGATAATACTGGATGCCGAAATCGGTTGCGTTCTTGTCCAGTGCCTCGACCTGAATGCGGCTGTCCTCGGTCATTGTCGCCGCATTGGCGCGGTCCAGCGTGGTCGGTACGTTGTGGTCGGGCACGGCGATGGTTTTATCGGGGGCGCGAACGGTGCGGCCACTCAGGCGCAGCCCCTCGAAGGCCTGCGGGCTGGTGACTTCATGCACCAGATGCCGGTCGATATACAGCAGACAGGTGCCGTCGGCGGCCTCGTCCGCCACATGGGCATCCCAGATTTTGTCATAAAGCGTTTTGGGGGACATCGGTCCTCTCCCGTATGTAGGTGAAGGGGGTCATGAACGGGCGCAGCTGCGCCGGGCACAAATCAGAGACGGGCGAGAATGGTGCAGGTCGCACCATAAAACCGCCATGGCAGGCGGCTGCGGTCGGCAATGTCAAACACTTGCATCATGGCTCGCGGGATACACCGCCGCCCGGCTTCCCGCAAGGCCCGCCATCCCGCAAGGCCCGCCATCCCGCAAGGGTCGCGCTTGTGGCGCAGGACCATGCGGGGCAGAATACGGCCAAAGGGGTAGGTGTGAATGGAACAAGACCAGCCATCCGTGGCGGATCAGGCGGGCGCGATCCTCGAGGTCGGGCAGGGGTTGTGGGGGCAGGCGTTGATGTTCCTTCAGTCGCAGCTGCGACCATGGAGCGCCTATCAGATCGCCATCATCGTCGCGGTGTTTCTGGCGGCGCATCTGTTGCGGATGCTTCTTGCCCCGCGCCTGCATGCCTGGATGCGGACCCGTGAAGGCTGGCCCAAGTGGCGGATGCGCTACATGGTCGTTATCCACAAACGGCTGCGGGCGATCTTTTTCGTCGCCCTGATCTGGCTGACCTATTCGGTGATGCGCGAAGTCACCTGGCCCAGCCGGTCCTATCTGATCGGGCTGGTTGCCAATCTGGCCACCGCATGGCTGATCGTCGTCTTTGCGACCCGGTTGATCGGCAACAATTTCATGCGGACGGTGGTGCGCTATGGCGCCTGGATTTGGATCACCCTGTCGATCCTGAACCTGCGTCTGCAGACCGAAGAGCTGCTGGACAGCATCGCCATCGAATTCGGGACGCTGCGGATTTCGATCTGGCTGATCCTGCAGGCGCTGTTCGTGCTTGGCGTCCTGTTCTTTGGCGCCAGGTTCCTGTCGCGCGCCTCGTCCGCGCGGATCAGGAACAACTCGGACATCAGCCCCTCGATGCAGGTTCTGGCGGTCAAGTTCCTGCAGATGATGCTGTATGGCGCGGCGTTCTTTATCGGCCTGCGGTCACTTGGGATCGATCTGACCGGGCTCGCGGTGCTGTCCGGTGCCATCGGTGTCGGCCTTGGTTTCGGCCTGCAAAAGGTCGTCTCGAACCTTGTGTCGGGCATCATCATCTTGCTGGACAAGTCGATCAAGCCGGGCGACGTGATTTCAATCGGGGATACCTTTGGCTGGATCAACAGCCTGGGCGCCCGCTATGTGTCTGTCGTCACCCGGGACGGCAAGGAATACCTGATCCCGAACGAGGACCTGATCACCGGGCAGGTGGTCAACTGGTCGCACTCCAACGATTTTGTGCGCCTCGATCTGAACTTTGGCACGGCCTACGGCGACAGCCCGCACGATGTGCGCCGGATTGCCATCGAGGCGGCCAAGACGGTGCCGCGGGTGCTGGGCAACCGCCCGACCGTCTGCCATATCACCGGCTTTGGTGACAGCTCTGTCGATTACGTGCTGCGCGTCTGGATCAAGGACCCGACGCAGGGGCTGGCCAACCTGCGCGGCGATGTCTATCTGGCCCTCTGGGACGCATTCGCCGAAAACGGCATCAGCATCCCGTTCCCGCAGCGCGA
>JBBKXP010000333.1:0-4282 GCA_037969545.1 Paracoccaceae bacterium
GACGATCCGACAGCGTCGCTTGCAACATCAAAAACAAGCAGCATAATCAATCACGCAACCGAACCAGAGCCTCCAACGCTCAAGCCCCTCTGATGCCCCATTTTATATGACGACGGACACCATTCGGTAAGAAACGGATGACTCCGATCAAGATGATTGAGTAGACGAGCAACTGGTATTTGCCGAGTTCAAATAGCAAGTCCCACCCGAAGTAGAGAACAAGCGTGCCGAGCATCGGGCCAAACACGTAGCCGAGCCCGCCGAGGAAGCAGTTCAGCATGAAGTTGATCGAATCCGCGACCTGAAAGCTGGAAGGGTAAACTGATTGCGCGATGGAGCCGAACATTGCACCGCCGATCCCACCGAAGAATGACGAAATCGCAAAAATCACGATACGGATGTAGGCGATGTTGACTCCGATGGAACTGGCCAGCTCCTCATTCTGCTGCATAGAGCGGCACAGGTGCCCAAGGCGTGAATTCACTAGCCTATAAAGAGCTGCGTACGTCGCGATCATCAGAATGCAGGCGGTATAGTAGAAGGCCAGCTTCGTGTTCGCCAGCGCCGCGAAGTCCGGAATGATGGTAACTCCAAAGATCGACACACCGGAGGGCAACGGAATGGACGAAATACCTGTTGCCCCGTTTGTAATCGGTAGGGCGAGTGCAGTGAGCGTTACAACCTGTGTCAGCACCAGCGTGATCATCGCGAAATAGACACCGCGCAGACGCAGGATCGGCATGCCGATAAGTATGGCGACGACAGCCGCAAATAGTCCGGCGGCCGGCAGCGACACCCAGAACGACACCCCTGCTTTAACAACCAGGATGGCGGAAACATACGCCCCGATCAATGCAAAGGCGCCCTGCCCGATATTGATCCGGCCAATATAGAAGGTCAGCCAGACTCCGGCACTTGCAATTGCCAAAAGCGCCACAGAGGTCAGTGTGAAATAGAAGTCCCATCGGCCCGTGACGTTGATGATCAGCGGAACGGCGACGAAGATCGCGAATAGAAACAAACCGACGCCGATCAGTTGTTTTGCAGAATATTTGTTCATGAGATCAACCCCACGGCTTGCCCATCAGACCCTGGGGCCGGATGGCGAGGAAAATCATCAATGAGACGAAAATCAGCAGATAGGTGATGTCGCCATATTGCGACAGAACAGCGAGGCCGATTGCCTCCATAAATCCAAGGATGATGCCGCCCCAGATCGCGCCAGAAATTACTCCAGCACCGCCGATCATGACCATCATGAAGGCCTTGATCGACGTCGGCCCGCCCATGCCCAGATTCACGCCCGTAATGGTGACCAGCAGACCGCCTACTAAGCCGGCAAGCATGGCGCCAAGGGCAAAGCCAATCATTGAATAGCGGTCAACGTCCACGCCCATCAATTGCGCCGCTATCCGGTCCTGCGCCAGTGCCCGCAAGGCGCGGCCGGTCTTGGAATATTGCATCAGACAGATGAATGCGACGACCGAAAGTGTTGCCAGGACACAGACCAGAATTCGATCATAGGGCATGATCAGCCGGAAATCATAATTGAACACCCCGTTAACGATTTTCGGGACACCACGCTGCTTTTCACCGAAAATCAGCAGAATTAGCGCATCCAGCAGGAATGCAATGCCCGCCGCCAAGAGCATCGTGCTTTCTTCGCGCGACGACCCTTTGATTACTGGCGCAAAGAGGAATTTCTCGATCAGAGCCCCGAGCACGGCAAGGGTGATGCAAGACATCATAAGCGCCAGAACGAATGGCACACCCCACTGGCCGTAGAATGTATATGTAACGAAACCGCCAATCACGTACATCTGCCCATGGGCAAAGTTGAGGACGTTCATCAGCGCAAAGATCAGGGTCAGACCAAGCGCGATCATCGCGTATTGGGATCCCAGATAGACGCCATTAGCCAGTATCTGTTCCATGGATGCTTTCTTTCAGGGAAGGCCCCCGGGCCAATCCGGCCCAGGGGTTCTATGCTCAGGGCTATCCTGATCACAAAACGGCGGTGGACTCAGTCGACCTCGGCCACAAACAGTGTTTCGAATTCGCCGTCCTGATAGACGTTCACAACGAGCGGAACAGCAACCTGCCGACGTTGACCGAACGAGGTCATGCCCACATAACGCAGCTTTGCATCGCCATTCATGTAGGGATTGGGCGCTTCGAACGAGTCCATCGTTGCTTGAAAAGCTTTGACGTCCGTGATCGCAGCCGGGTCCGCCTTAAGCGTTTCCAGGATATATTCGAGCGCATAGACCTTCGTGTTGGACTCGTCGTTATACTCGCCGAACATGTCGGTGTAGCGCTGAACAAATTCGTTCATCATCGGCGAAGCAAGCTCTGGCGTGGAGGCGCCGCCGACCGAGATAAAGCCGTTGGCGAGCTCCCCGGCCCCTTCAGCCAGAACGCCGGCATCTTGCGCGGTTTCGGTCGAAATCAGACCTTGAAATCCCAGTTCGCGAGCAGAGCGGATCAACTGCGGCGCGTTGGCGGGAGAGACGCCCGAAAGCACAAGAAGGTCCGGCTGCGTCCGCATGATTGGTGTTAATACCGGCGTGAAGTCAGTGGTGTCGACCTGATAGGTGACGCTGTCAGAGACCACCTCAAGACCGAGTGCCTTGGCTGCGGCAACACCGCTGTCGCGCTGGCTCAGCGGATCGGATTCGTTGGCTGCAATGAACGCAACGGTCTTGATGCCGTTGTTCTCCATCAGATATTTATAGATGGCCGGACCGGACTGGTAGTTGGCCACCATCCCCAGCACTGCGTTGGAAGCTGGAGCCTGATAAAGTGACTTCGGAAAAGCGTATGGGAAATACATGATCCCGTTGGACTCGGCGACCGGGCGTACTGCCGCAGCGCCGTCGTCTACGTTGGGACCGACCACGTAGTGAATTCCCTCTTGCGCCATCTTTTCCATGCCGGCGATCGCGCGCTTGGGGTCTTTCTGATCGTCGAATGACACAACTTCTATGTCATATGTCTTATCACCGATGGTGTAGCCGCCGGTTTCGTTGATCCATGCAGCGCGAGTTTCCATAGAGCGCTGGTTCGAGATACCCCATGCGGCCGCGGGGCCGCTGGTGACGCCGACAAATCCGATTTTGAGAACTGGATTCTCGGCGAAAGCCGACGTTGCCTGCAGTGCTGAGATGGTCACCGCTGCCAACGTCGCCTTAAAAAGTGTTCTACGATGCATTCCAAAACTCCCGTTGAATTCTGTTTTGACGCTCTGGGCGCCCTTTGAGGCCGGCGGATCAATGGTAAAGCCACCCGTGCCGTAGTCCGACTTCACAATTGTTAACAATCTTTGTCAACTTGTTTAATTGTATTGTCGACATATAATATAAGACCAACAACAACCTCTTGGTCCACGCGCTTGACAGAGCCGGTGCAAGATTATTTACGGCTCATCGATAAAAGAAAGATTCCGTTATGGGCAGTGAAACCGTGGCAACCTTCCAGAACCAAACGGATTTTTCGTCCGATCCCGACGAGCGTCTCATTGTCGAGCGAATCTACAAAGCGGTCATGGAAAGACGTCTGGCGCCCAACACCAAGCTAAGCGAAGCGAGCCTCTGCGATACCTTCGGCGTCGGACGCATGCGTGTTCGCCGGGCGCTTCTGCTGCTTTCCAGCCAAGGTATCGTCAACCTGCAATCGAATCGCGGGGCCTATATTGCCTGCCCCGACCAATCCGAAGCAAAGGACGTTTTCAACGCCCGACTGCTGATCGAGCCACCGCTGGTGCGGCAGTTGGCTGTCTATCCCGATAGCAGAAACCTTGAGCTACTTACTGATCATATCTTGCTCGAAAACGCTGCGCGCGAGATGAATGAACGCACCGAGATTATCCGTCTGTCAGGCGAGTTTCACCTCAAACTTGCCCAGGCAGCGGGAAACAAATTCGTCTCGCGCATGATGCGAGAGCTCGTGACAAGAACATCGTTGATTGTCGGATTATTTGGCTCATCGCGCCACGCGACGTGTCCTGAAGACGAGCACACCAAGATTCTGGATGCAATTCAATCCCGCGAACCGAAACGCGCCGAGAAGCTTCTGATTTCGCATCTCAACCATATCCAGAGCGGTCTTGATATGGATACTCGTCCGCAGCCTCAGGACGACTTGGCAATTATCCTGAGATCAGACTAAAGCGTTTTGCTTTTAATCTGAGGCATATCCAGCAGCTTTGATGAAGTTCCAGCATTCCTGTGGATCGAAGAGGTCGCAGATGTCGCCAAGAGCTTCAAACAGGGCGTTGAAAGTT
>JBBKXP010000334.1:0-5521 GCA_037969545.1 Paracoccaceae bacterium
GGAAATCGCGGGGCTGATCCGGGACGCGGGCATGGGCGACATGCCGGTGGGCCTGGACTATGCCGAGACCTCAATGTTCCACGCGCTGCAGGCCGAGGGCCTGAACGTGGTGGACGGCCAGCAGATCATGCTGGCGGCGCGCGAGATCAAGAACTGGGACGAGATCCAGCTTCTGACGCAGGCCGCCGCCATGGTCGATGGCGTCTACCACATGATCTATGAGGAGCTGAAGCCGGGCATCCGGGAGAACGACATCGTCGCGCTATCCAACAAGATGCTTTACGAGATGGGCAGCGACGACGTCGAGGCGATCAACGCCATCTCGGGCGAACGCTGCAATCCGCATCCCCACAACTTCACTGACCGCTATTTTCGGCCCGGCGATCAGGCGTTCTTCGACATCCTGCAAAGCTATCAGGGCTATCGCACCTGCTATTACCGGACCTTCAACATCGGTCGCGCCACGCCGGCGCAGAATGACGCCTATGTGAAGGCCCGCGAATGGATCGACGCGTCGATCGCGATGATCAAGCCGGGTGTCTCCACCGACAAGGTGGCCGAGGTCTGGCCCAAGGCCGCGGAATTCGGATTTCCGGACGAGGATTCGGCCTTCGGTCTGCAATTCGGCCACGGCCTTGGGCTGGCGCTGCACGAACGACCCATCATCAGCCGGGCGGTCAGCCTCGAACATCCGATGGAGATTCAGACCGGGATGGTGTTTGCGCTGGAAACCTATTGCCCCGCCACGGATGGCTATTCGGCCGCGCGGATCGAGGAAGAACTGGTCGTCACCGACACCGGATGCGAGGTGATCTCACTTTTCCCGGCCGAAGAACTGCCGATCGCCAACCGCTACTAACCTCCCAGACTGGCCCCGCCCCAACACCGGGCGGGGCACTTTTACTAAGGGAACGATCATGAGCCCCGCCAAACCCAAAACCAACACTGAAGGCTATCTGCGTATGTACACCCAGATGGCACGGATCCGCACCTTCGAGGACAACGCCAATCAGTTGTACCTGTCCGCCAAGATGCCCGGCCTGACCCATATGTACTCGGGCCAAGAAGCTGTAGCCGTAGGAATCTGCGAGGCGCTGAAGATCACCGACAAAATCACCTCGACCCATCGCGGTCACGGCCATTGCGTCGCCAAGGGGGCCGAATTCAAGCAGATGTTCTGCGAGTTGCTGGGAAAGGAAGAGGGTTACTGCCGTGGCAAGGGCGGCTCGATGCATATAGCCGATCAAGCCAACGGCAACCTGGGCGCAAACGCCATCGTCGGCGGCTCGATGGGCATCGCCACCGGATCGGCCCTGTCGGCCAAACGATTGGGGCGCGACGATGTCACCGTCTGTTTCTTCGGCGACGGCGCCACCGCACAGGGGCTGATGTACGAAGTCATGAACATGGCCGCACTATGGAAGCTGCCGGTCATTTATGCCTGCGAAAACAACGGCTATTCGGAATACACCCGCACGGACGAAATCGCGGCAGGGTCGATCACTGCGCGCGCCGAGGCGTTCGGGATAGAGGCGTTCAAAGTCGACGGGCAAGATGTTCTGGCGGTCAATGAACTGGCCCAGGAGTTGGTCGCCCGCTGTCGCAAGGGCGAAGGGCCATTCTTCATTGAGTTGGAAACCTACCGCTATCACGGCCACCACGTTGGCGACATCAACCGCGAGTACTACCGCTCCAAGGACGAAGAGACCGAGTGGAAGGCAAATCGCGATCCGATCATCCGGTTCGGCTCGTGGCTTGCCGAACAGGGCATCGCGGCCGAGGACGAGCTTGATGCGATCCGCTCCGACGTCAAAGCCGACGCAGCCGCCGCTGTCGAATATGCGCTGGCAGCAAAATACCCTGATGAGAACGAAGTCGACATGCACGTATATGCGGAGGCGTCATGATGCGCGAAATAACCCTCTCCAAGGCCGTGAACGAGGCCATCGCCGAGGAAATGCGCCGCGACGACACGGTCTTCTTGTTAGGCGAAGATGTCGCCGAGGCCGGAACGCCGTTCAAGATACTCAGCGGGTTGGTCGAGGAGTTCGGCACTGAGCGGATCATCGACACGCCGATTGCCGAACCCGGTTTCATGGGCATCGCCGTCGGTGCCGCGATGACCGGAAGCCGCCCAATCGTTGATCTGATGTTCGGCGATTTTCTGTTCCTCGTCATGGACCAGCTCTGCAACCAGGCGGCCAAGACCCACTACATGTCTGGCGGCAAGTTGAACGTTCCGCTGGTGCTGCGCACCAACATGGGTGCCACACGTCGCTCCGCCGCCCAGCACAGCCAATCCCTGCACGCGCTGGTGGCTCATATTCCGGGGCTGAAAGTGGCAATGCCGTCTTCGGCTTACGAGGCCAAGGGCCTGATGAAGACCGCGATCCGTGACAACAATCCGGTCGTCATCTTCGAAGACAAGTTGATGTATCAGGACAAGGCCGAGGTGCCGGAAGAAGAATACCTGATCCCGTTCGGCGTCGCCAACATCAAGCGCGAAGGCAGCGACATTACCCTGATCGGCACGTCTTCGATGGTCCAGGTCGCCGAAAAAGCAGCGGAAATCCTGGCCGGCGAGGGTATCAGCGCCGAGGTCATCGACCCACGCAC
This sequence comes from Paracoccaceae bacterium, assembly GCA_037969545.1. Classification (GTDB taxonomy): domain Bacteria; phylum Pseudomonadota; class Alphaproteobacteria; order Rhodobacterales; family Rhodobacteraceae; genus JBBKXP01. The sequence goes on from JBBKXP010000334.1 coordinate 2,617, forward strand.
CATCGTGCCACTGGACGAAGACACGCTGCTGAAATCCGTCAGAAAAACCAGCCGCGCCATCGTCATTGATGAAGGTCACCAGAACTATGGCGTCACCGCCGAAATCGCCAGCCGCCTGACCGAAAAGGCGTTCTACCATCTCGACGCGCCAGTGGTGCGGATGGGCGCCATGGACGTCCCGATTCCGTTCTCGCCCGCGCTTGAAGACATAACTGTGCCGACTCCCCAAGGCGTCGCCGACATGGCGCGCAAACTTTGTTCCGGGACCATGATCCATGCCGCATGAGGTCATCATGCCCGCCCTTGGCATGGCGCAGGATACCGGGCTGATCGTTTCGTGGCTGAAACAGACGGGCGACGCGGTCAAGTCGGGCGAGGCGCTGATGGAAGTCGAGACCGACAAGGCGGTGATGGAGGTGGAATCCCCCGCCGACGGTTTCCTGACGGATGTGCGCGCGGAGGCGGGACAGAACGTGCCGGTGGGTCAGGTCATCGCGATCATCAATGACACTGCCAATACATCGGCGTTGTCCGCGCCGCCTGCGGCGGAAAAACCCGCGACTGTTGAACAGGCACCAGAGGGCGGGTCGGTCATCATGCCGGCGCTCGGCATGGCGCAAGACACGGGCCTGATCGTCGCCTGGCACAAGTCGCCCGGCGAGTCAGTGTCGGTTGACGACGTTTTGTTCGAGGTCGAAACCGACAAGGCGACGATGGAGGTCGCAGCCGGCCATGACGGATATATCGCCGCCCTGCTGGCCGAGGCGGGCCAGGAAGTGCCGGTCGGCGATATTGTGGCCGTGATCTCAAAGGCCAAACCCGACGCCCCGATCCGTCAAGCCGCCAGTTTGGCCCCGGCGGCCAAACCCGCGCCGAAGGAACTCGGGCCATCGCCGGTGCCCGACGCGCCCAAGCCAGATTTGAACGTCCCCGCGATGCGCACGGACGCGCAACCCAATGGCCGCATCCTGGCCTCGCCCAAAGCCCGCCGACTTGCGCTGGAGCAGGGCCTCGATCTGTCACGCCTTGCAGAAATTGGGCACCCGCCACCCTATCACGTCAGCGATCTGGAGACCTTGCGCACCCTCCCGACACCAGCGGCACAGACGGCGGCATCGACGCAAGAGCGACGGATCACTGCCAGGGTGCCGACGTCGAGCTTCGCTGAATTCCTGTCCTGGAGCCGGGCCGAGGTCAACGGCGACGGACCCGTGCCGTCACACCTTATGGCCGCTTTCGCCAGCGGCTCCCTTCGCGTGGCGAACGACCTGAACCGACCGATCCGGATCACTATAGAAAAATTCTCCGGGCGCACCCAACAGGTGGTCGACGCCGACCGGTTCGATGCTTCGATTCAACCCGAGGACCAGGACGATACTCCCGACCTGATCCTGCGCGATATGACCTGCAGCGCGATCACGTCGCTTGGCCTCGGCCCGTCGCCAGTGCCGGTCCTTAGCCTTGTGACTGACAGAGAGGCCTATGAAATCACGCTCGATTTCGGCATCGACCAGCTGTCGAACCAAGCCGCCATCGCCTTAATCACCGGCTTCGCCGACCGCCTGTCTGACCCGACCCGCCAGATTCTCTGACCGATTGGAAACACCAATGGAACATACCGATCTTTACATCGACGGCGACTGGCGGCCAGGCGCCTCAGGCGAACGCTTCGACGTCATCAACCCGGCTACAGAAGAAGTCATCGCTTCGGTGGCCTCCGCCGAAATCGCGGACGCCGACGCCGCCCTCGACGCGGCTGAAGCGGCGATGAAGGACTGGGCCAAACGTACCCCCCGCGCCCGTTCCGAAGTTCTGCGAAAAGCCTGGGAGTTGATGACTGCACGCCTGCCCGAGTTCGCAAATCTGATCACGCGGGAAAACGGCAAGGCCCGCGCCGATGCGATGGGAGAGGCCACCTATGCCGCAGAGTTTTTTCGGTGGTTTGCCGAAGAGGCCGTGCGCGCCGACGGCATGCTCACCCACGCCCCGGCGTCCGGCGCGCGTATCATCGTGCAGCACAAACCCGCAGGGCTGGCGGTGCTGGTAACACCTTGGAACTACCCCGCCGCCATGGGCACACGCAAAATCGCACCCGCGCTGGCGGCAGGCTGTGCCGTCATCATCAAGCCCGCCTCGGAGACACCGCTGACCATGCTGGCGTTAATGCCGTTGCTGGAAGAGGCCGGGGTGCCGAAAGGGCTTGTCAATGTGTTGCCGTCACGGAAGACAGGCGCGCTGGTCGATCATATGCTGCACGATCCCCGCGTGCGGGTGGTCAGCTTCACCGGCTCGACCGGCGTGGGCCGCAAGCTGTTACGCTCCGCCGCCAATCAGGTGCTGAAACCGGCGATGGAGTTGGGCGGCAACGCGCCGTTGATCGTCTTCGACGATGCCGATCTGGACGTCGCTGTCGAAGGCGCGATGTTGGCCAAGATGCGCAATCTGGGCGAGGCCTGCACCGCCGCTAATCGAATTTACGTTCATGCGGACGTGGCTGAAGCCTTCATCGAGAAATTCACTGCCGCCATGCGCGCGCTGAAGATGGGCGACGGTTTGCAGGACGGCATTGACGTCGGCCCTCTCGTCAACGCCGACACCCGTGACAAGGTCGCGGCATTTGTCGCAGATGCGGTCAAAAAGGGCGCCAAGGTGCATCTGGGCGGCGAAACGCCTTCGGGAATGGGATTTTTCTATCCCCCGACCGTGCTTTCGGATGTGTCTGCGAATGCGAACTGCGTGCATGACGAGATCTTCGGTCCCGTCGCCGCGATCCAGTCATTCACCGACATCGAAGATGTCATCGCACGTGCCAATGACACTGAATACGGGCTGGTAGCTTATGTGTTCACCGAAAATATGAAGCGCGGCCTGCAAGTTTGCGAGCGGTTGGAATACGGCATGGTCG
>JBBKXP010000335.1:0-3517 GCA_037969545.1 Paracoccaceae bacterium
GCACTGCAGTTCGTTGTAAACGCCTGAAGCCGCCTCGAAATAATACGACCCGGTGCCGCCGCCGCCGACGATGTCACATTCCAGCCCCTGCGCCTTTAGCCCCTGCACCGCGTCGGCCACCTGCGCCACTGCGATGTCCAGCTTGGCCTTGCGATCCTCGTACTTGTCCATGTGCTGCATCGCGCCCTGATAGGCCTGGATGCCGGCGAACTTGAGACCCGGGGCGGCGTCGATCAGCTTGGCGATATTGACCACGTCCTGTGTCGTCGTCACACCACAGCGACCAGCGCCACAGTCGATCTCGACAAGACACTCGATCTGGGTGCCGTGCTTGACTGCGGCTGCCGACAGGTTGGCGACGTTGTCGGGGTCATCGACGCAGCACAAAACCCGCGCGCCCAGCTTGGGCATCCGCGCAAGGCGGTCGATCTTGGCCGGGTCGGTGACCTGATTTGAGACCAAGACATCCTTGATGCCGCCGCGCGCGAAAACTTCCGCCTCCGACACTTTCTGACAGCAGACGCCGGTAGAGCCGCCCAGTTTTTCCTGCAACTTCTGCACGTCGACGGATTTGTGCATCTTGCCGTGGGTGCGGTGGCGCATGCCATGCGCCTTGGCGTAGTCGCCCATCTTCTTGATGTTACGCTCCAGCGCATTCAGGTCCAGCACAAGGCAGGGCGTCTGGATGTCCTTCTCGTCCATGCCGGGAACGGCAGGAACGTCATAGCCCACTTCAAGCTTCGAGAAATCGGTTTGTACGTTCATAGTCTCAGACCTCCGGTCAATTTTTCATCCAGGGCAGCTTGTCGAGATCGACATTGCCGCCGGTTATGATAACGCCAACGCGCTTGCCCGCGAAGACGTCCTTGTTCTTCAGTATCGTCGCCAGCGGCACGGCGCTGGAGGGTTCCATCACGATCCGCAGGTGTTTCCAGGTCAGTTTCATCGCGTCGATGATTTCCTGCTCGCTGGCCGTGTAAATTTCGTGGACGTGGTTGCTTACGAAATGCCAGGTCAGGTCCTTCAGCGGCACCAGCAGCCCGTCGGCAATGGTCTTGGGCGCATCATCGGCGATGATATTACCCGCCTTGAAACTGCGATAAGCGTCGTCGGCTTGTTCCGGCTCTGCCGCGACGATCTTCGTTTCGGGGGCTAGGTTCGACACGGTCAGACAGGTGCCCGAGATCATGCCGCCGCCACCGATGGGGGCGACCACATAGTCCACACCGTCGGTCTGCTCCAGCATCTCGCGCGAACAGGTTCCCTGTCCCGCGATGACGCGCGGGTCGTTGTAGGGATGCACAAAATCGCCGCCCGTGGCCGCCTGTACCTTGGCAAAGGCCTCTTCGCGTGACGAAGTCGATGGTTCGCATTCAGTGATCTTGCCACCATAGCGGGCAACTGTGTCTTTCTTGGCCTGCGGCGCGGTGCGTGGCATGACCACGTTGCAGGGAATACCGCGCAGCATCGCTGCATAAGACAGGCACGACGCATGGTTGCCCGACGAATGCGTGGCGACGCCCCGTTTTGCCTGCTCATCGCTAAGCCCAAACACAGCATTGGAGGCACCGCGAACCTTGAAGGCGCCCGGCTCCTGGAAGTTTTCGCACTTGAAGAAAAGCTGCGCCCCGGTCAACTCGTTCAGATAGTCCGACACCCGGATCGGCGTGCGCCGGATGTACGGCTTGATACGCTCGTGCGCTGCAAGCATGTCGTCCAGCGTTGGGATGTACATCTCGGTTTCTCCCAGCTCAGGCGGCCGCTTTGGTGGCAACTGCATTGTTACGATAGTAGTTTTGCGCCGCTGCGACGCCAGAGCCAAGTTTGATGTCGAGGCCCAGATCAACCATCACCATCTCCGCGGTGGCCAGACCCGACAGCATCAGTACGTCGGTCAAACTGCCCAAGTGGCCGATGCGGAACAACTTGCCTGCAACCTCGCCCAGACCGACCCCGAAGGCGACGCCGTATTTGCTGGCGGCATGGGTGACGATGCTGGTCGCGTTGAAGCCTTCCGGCGTCAGGATCGCGCTGACGGTGTCGGAATAGACGTCGGGTGTCTTGCCACAAAGCTTCAGCCCCCAGGCATTGACCGCCAGGCGCACACCTTCGGCAATGCGATGATGGCGGGCTATGACATTGTCGATGCCTTCATCTAGCAGCATGGTCGTGGACAGCTTCAAGCCATTCATCAGGCCGACTGGCGGCGTGTAGGGGAAAGCGTTGTTGGCGTAGCCCTTGGCCATGTCATTGATATCAAAGAATGTGCGGTGCAGTTTGGCGGTCTTCGCGGTCTCTACGGCCCTGTCCGAAAAGCCCAGGATCGCCAAGCCGGCGGGCAGCATGAAGCCCTTTTGGCTGCCGGCGACGGCAACATCAACGCCCCATTCGTCAAACCGGAAATCCATCGACGCAATCGAACTGACGCCGTCGACGAACAAAAGTGCGGGGTGGCCCGCCGCATCAAGGGCTTTGCGCACGGCGGCGATGTCGGATTTGACGCCTGTAGCGGTTTCGTTGTGGGTCGCCAGAACGACATTGATCTCGTGGTTCTTGTCGGCGGTCAGGGCCTCTTCGTACTTATCGGCAGGCAGACCATCGCCCCAGGGCGTCTCGATCACTTGAACGTCAAGCCCATGACGCTGGCACATGTCGATCCAGCGGTGGCTGAACATACCATTGCGTGCGGCCAAAACCTTGTCGCCCGCCGAAAGCGTATTGGTCAGCGCGGTTTCCCAACCTCCGGTGCCGGTCGAGGGGTAAATGAAGATGTGCGCCTTGTCGGACTTCAAGATCTTGCGCACATTTTCGAGGCAGGGGTGCAGGATCTTGCCGAACACCGGCGAGCGGTGGTCGATGGTCGGCATATAGCACGCCTGGCGAACCGCCTCGGGCATGTTGGTCGGACCGGGAATGAAGACCGGGTTCTGAAAGCTCATTACATGCCCTCCTATGGCTATTTCAGCAAACCTATCGCACAGGCGACCTGTTGTATATTTTTCTGAAAAATCTTTTCATGGAACCCATATATTGCAAACATACCTGCAATGTCAGATGCTTGTATTTTTCACTGGCCAAACTCTATTTTCAAGAATATCCAGAAGGTCGTTTTGGATTTTGCGCGCGGAGAGTGAGATGGAGAAGACTCAACGTCGCCGCGGCCGCCCGAAAGGATCGGGCGCAAATTCGTCCCAGGCGTCAATCCAATCCCTTGACCGGGCGTTGGATGTTCTTGACGCGCTGGCACGCAGCAACGGTTTGACCTTGAGCGATCTTGCCAAGGATCTTGATCAATCGCCCGCCACTATGCATCGGGTTCTCTCGACGTTAGATGCGCGACAGATCGTCGAAGTCAACCCTCAGACTCAGGCCTGGCACATTGGGGCGATGGCCTTTCGGCTGGGGTCCGCATTTCTCCGACGCAGTAGCGTGGCCGAGCGCAGTCGACCTGCGATGCACCAACTCATGCAAGCAACGGGAGAAACTTCAAACCTTGGGATCGAACGTAATGGCGAGG
>JBBKXP010000336.1:0-4843 GCA_037969545.1 Paracoccaceae bacterium
TCAGGGCAAACCACCAGACCGGCGCGATGGGCGGGGCGACAGCGAACAGGCCGATCATCGACAAGGCCAGCAACCCGGCAACGCAGGTCGCAGCAAATGCCCGGCCCCGCCCCAGCCGTTCGCTGACCCAGCCCAGCAGCGGATCCTGCACCACGTCGATCAGACGCAGCCCGAACAGGACCGCGCCAAGCGTCGTCAGGCTGACGCCGTAGGTCTGCGCATAATAGGTCGGCGCGTAGATGTAGATCGGCAACCCCGCTGCCGAAATCACCGCCGCCAGCGCCGAAAACGCCGGCAGGCGGGGCGCGGCATTGCTCACCGCGAGACCTCGTCAACCGGCGGTTTGGGGCGCGCGCGGAACGTCGCGCCCTTCCACCACAGCTTGACCGCCTGCCAGTGGATCAGGGCCAGCACCCGGCGCGACCCGAACGGGCGGCGCAGCATCGCCCGCAGGATCGATGCGTTGGTCAGCGGTTTGCGCGGCCCGGCCAGGGTGGCGATCATCCCGCCATTGCCACGCGAATAATCGATGCGGATATGGATCTGTTCGGCGGTGATATCGTAACGGAATTCATACCCGCCTTCGATCGGCTGAAACGGCGAAACGTGAAGAATCTTGGTCGCTGCCAGCGTATCCGTGCCGGTGATCGGCGCCAGATCGGCATGGTGGCACAGATAGGAATGGCGGTCGCCAAAGGTGTTGGAGACCTCGGCAATGACCACCCGCAAGACACCCGCCGGATCGTGGCAAAGCCAGAAACTGACCGGGTTGAACACATGGCCGAGCACCCGGGGTTGCGCCAGAAGATCGACCCGGCCCGACACCTCCAGCCCGTGCTGCGCCAAGACGTCCCGCACCCAGACGGCACCGCGCCCCTTTTTCGGCGCGCCGCCATGATCCACGTCATGCAGCGACATCAGCCCCCGACCGTTCCGGGCGAACAGACCGGGATGCGCCGGGGGGGCCTCGGCATCGACCAGCACATAATCGATGGAATAGCGGAACGCATTGCGGGTGCCCCCGCGCCGCCCGTGCCAGGTGTGCCCTGCGATATGGTCGACCCGGCTCACGCCGCCAGTTTCAGCGTCGAACGCATCGCGGTCACCACGTCGACGGCGCTGGCCAGCCCATCCTCGTGAAACCCGTTCTTCATCCATGCCCCGCAAAACCAGGTTCGGTTTACGCCATTCATCGCCGCCGCCTGCGCCTGCGCCGCAAACGCCCCCAGATCATAGACCGGATGGCGCAGCGTGACCTGATCCCAGATCAGCTCTTGCCGGATCGGCCGGGTGGTGTTCAGGGTCACGAAGAGCGGATCGGCCTTCAGATCGGGCTGCAGCGAGTTCATCCAGTAAGTCAGGTCGATCCGGCTGTCAGTCTTGTCCTGATCCTCGGCATAGCACCACGACGACCAGACAGCGCGGTGCTTTGGCATGATCGCGGTATCGGAATGCAGCACCACATCGTTTGGCTGATAGCGGATCGCCCCCAGCACTGCCTTTTCCTGCGCCGACGGATCAGCCAGCAACCGCAGGGTATCGTCGGAATGGGTGGCAAATATGACCTCGTCAAAGCGTTCCCAGTCGCCGCCCGCCGCCTTGACCTCGACACCCAGCGGACTGCGGCGAACCGCGTCGACCGGCGCCCCCAGACGAATGCCGACACCCTTGGCAATCATCGAGCGGCCCAGAAGCGCGACATATTCCTGCGATCCGCCGCGAACCGTATACCACTGATGTTGGCCGGTCGTGTTCAGCAGGGCATGGTTCTCGAAAAACCGCATCATCGCGCGTGCCGGAAAATCCATGATCTTTTCTGTCGGCGTCGACCAGATCGCGCCGGACAACGGCAGCAGGTAATAATCGCGGAACCAGTCTCCGGTGCGCAGCTTTTCCAGCAGCCCGCCGATGGTCAGGCCTTCGTGGTCGGCAGCGTGCAGCGCCCGGGCGTTGAAATGCAGCACGTCGCGGATCATCCGCAGGAACCGGGGGTTGGCGAGGTTCCTTTTCTGCGCGAAAAGGGCGGCAAGCGAGGCCAGACCGTATTCCAGTCGACCACCGTCGACTGACGCGCCAAAGCTCATGTTGGATCGCGTGACCGGCACGTCCAGCTCGTTGAACAGCGCCGCCAGATGCGGATAGTTGGCATAGTTGAACACGATGAAACCGGTATCGACCGGCTGATCGCCGCGCACCCCGGCCATCCGGGTGCGGGCATGACCGCCGAGACGCTTTTCGGCCTCGAACAAGACAACCCGGTGATCATTTGCCAACATCTGTGCGGCGCCCATTCCGGATATGCCTGCACCGATGACGGCGACCTTCTTGGGCGCGACGGGCCCGGCTTCGAATGGCATTCCTGTATTTACTCCCGGAACATCTTGTTTCTTGTTCTTACGCAATAACGGCCCCGGCGGATGAAAAGTTTCGGAAATCCAACAAGTGATCCACTTTCGCCCAAGCGGCGTATGCTGCATATGTCGACCCATGTGCAGACTCAAACGGATTCCATCGCGCCGCGGCATCGTCTTCGGTTGCAGGGTAGTGCTGACAGGATGCACATTGCCGGAAAGATTGGCTTGGTGACCAGCCCCCCCATCCCCGACAGGAAGGCGTGGACAAACGAGATGGCTGCGATCCGCGACGATCGCGACCAGCAGGCATTTGCCGCGCTGTTTGCGCATTTCGCGCCGCGCATCAAGGGGTTCCTGATGCGCAGCGGTGCCCATCCTGACCTCGCCGAAGAATGTGCCCAAGAGGTCATGGCAACCCTATGGCACAAGGCGCATCTGTTCGATCCGGCCAAGGCCAGTGTCGCGACCTGGATATTCTCGATTGCCCGAAACCGGATGATCGACAAGATCCGCAAGCAGCGTCGCCCCGAACCCCAAGAATTGCCCTGGGGCCCCGACGCGGAACCCGATCAGGCCGATGCCCTGGCAATGGCGCAGGATACCGAAAGGCTGGGTCAGGCCCTTGCCGCCCTACCGGAAAAGCAACGCAGACTGATCGAACGCGCCTATTTTGGCGACCTCAGCCACAGCGAAATCGCCGCCGAAACCGGCCTGCCGCTGGGCACCATCAAATCCCGTATCCGACTGGCGCTGGACCGTCTGCGCCACGCAATGAATTAAGAGACCCCGATGACCAGTATCCAGCACCACCTGACCGACGCCCTGCTGATGGGCTATGCCACGGGCACTCTGCCCGAAGCCTTCAGCCTTATCGTCGCCACGCACATTTCGCTTTGCGATGAATGCCGCGCCTGGATGGGTGCCTATGACGCCCTTGGTGGCGCGGTTATGACCGACACGGACGGCGCCAGGATGACCGACGACAGCCTGGCGACGACATTGGAAATGATTGCGCGGGGCGATGCGGGCCCGACCCCGAAACCGCACTCCGGCGGTATCTTTCCGACCCCCTTGCAGGACTATGTCGGCGGCGATCTGGATGCAGTGAAATGGCGGTGGATGGGCGGCGGCGTATCTCAGGCGCTGTTGAAAACCGATGGCGGCCCGACGGTCCGCCTGCTGCGCATCCCCGGCGGCACCGCAGTCCCCGATCACGGCCACCGGGGCACCGAACTGACTCTGGTGCTTCAAGGGGCGTTTCGCGATGAAACCAGCCGTTTCGGATTGGGAGACGTCGAGGTGGCGAACCAAGACATGAGCCACCGGCCCGTAGCCGAGGATGGACCCGACTGCATCTGCCTTGCTGCAACCGACGCACCGCTGAAGTTCAATGCGATCATGCCGCGCTTGGCACAGCCGTTTTTGGGGATCTGAGGATTATTCCCAAGCCAGCGGCAGGAATTGCCCGTTGACGCCCAGAAACCCGGTGCCGTTGATCCCAAGATAGAACGCGCGGCCGCGATAGGCTCCCGATACGACATGATAATTACGCACCCGGGTCAGTTTTCCCGCACGCCCGTTTGGGCCACCCGCGCAGACCGTTTCACCACCTTGGCAGGGCGTCAGCCGATACGTGCGCAACTTGCCATTCTCTGTCGCGATGACTGACACCTCGCCATGCTGAAACGGGATTCCACCGGCATAGGCCGCCAGATCATACCGCAACGCCGCGTCGAGGTTGTGAAACTCTGAGGCAGCGGTCTCAGGCGCTGTGCAGCCACCTAGACCTGGCAAGGCGAGAGCCAATAGCATTCCGGTCATCCGCATCGATCGATCCCTTTCCAGTTAGACCGCAGGTTAACGCCGCATGCCCGGGATCCGCAATGGGCCAGCCCCGGCAAGTCGGCGCACCGCCGGCGCATCAGTCGCCACCAGCCAACCCGGTGCTGGCGCCAGCAGTTCCGCTGTCGGAGCCCGGATCACTCCGCCGCCTCGCCACTGATCAATGGCGCGACCGGATCCGGTGCCAGTTCCTCGAAATCGAAATGATCCAGCCGGTTCGCCCGCTTCCCCGCCTTTTCCGCCGAAATCTTGATATCCTCGATGTCTTTCGACGCCTGCCCGAAATGGCGGTCAAGACTACCGACCCTGGTCACCAGCCGGTCGACATCGCCACCCAGCGCCGCCAGTTCCTTGCGGATCGCGCCCGCCTGTTCACGCATCCGCGCATCTTTCAGGATCGCCCGCATCGTGTGCAGGGTCGCCATGCAGGTCGTCGGCGACACGATCCAGACCCGCGCCGCGAAACCCTCGCGCACGACTTCGGGCAACCGGCTGTGCAGTTCCGCATAGATCGCTTCGGACGGCAGGAACATCAGCGCCCCGTCCGCCGTTTCGCCTTCGATCAGATAGCGCGCTGAAATCGCCTTGATATGCACCCGGACCGCATCGCGTAGACCCTTCAGCGCGCGGGCCGCATCGTCCTTGGT
>JBBKXP010000337.1:0-14915 GCA_037969545.1 Paracoccaceae bacterium
CATTGTGGCGCCGCCGACGCCGTCGCGGCCCGTTTTCGCGCCAAGATAGACGACCGGCATCCCGACGCCCGACGCCGCCGAGTAGAAAATCTTGTCGGCATCGGCCAATCCGGCGGCAAAGGCATTGACCAGACAATTGCCGTTATAGGCAGCGTGGAAGCGGACTTCGCCTCCGACGGTCGGCACCCCGAAACAATTGCCGTAACCACCCACGCCCGCGACGACACCCGCGACAAGCTGGCGGGTTTTCGGGTGGTCCGGCACCCCGAATGACAGGGAATTCATCGCCGCGATCGGGCGCGCACCCATCGTGAACACATCGCGCAGGATGCCGCCAACGCCCGTCGCCGCGCCCTGATAGGGTTCAATGTAGCTGGGGTGATTGTGGCTTTCCATCTTGAACACCACCGCCTGACCGTCGCCGATATCGACGACGCCGGCAGTCTCGCCGGGACCGCAGATCACCTGCGGGCCGGTGGTCGGCAGGGTTCGGAGCCACTTCTTGGACGATTTATAGGAACAATGTTCGTTCCACATCGCCGAAAAGATGCCGAGTTCGGTATACGTCGGCTGGCGCCCGATGATACCCAGCAGACGGTCGTATTCATCGGGCTTCAGCCCATGCGCCGCGATCAGGTCAGTGGTGATTGTGGGTTCCTGCATTTTTATACCTTAGGCCGGATTCGCGGCTGTCTTAGGGTAAATTAGCAGGCGGTAAAAGTCTGGTCAGGTGGATGTCCGGGCTTGAGAATTACTTGGCCCGGACGCCGTTTCGTTTCGTCATGCGATAAAGTTGACGAATTGCTGTGCACTCATTCCAATGCGGATCGCATTGCGGTTCGGCGTGACTGTGGGAAACATCACGGTCGTCGAGCTGACCGTCGCACCGAGCGCGGCACTGATCTGAAGGTCAAAGTGGATGTAGCCATTGGCACCGAGCCATGCCGCCGTGATGATGGCAAGAGTCATGCCATCTGACGAAACGAGCGTGTAGCCGATCAATTGGGACGGGTCGATCGCAGGAACAGCGCCGGGGCCCATTTCTCGCAACGCAGGTTGGGCAAGACCGCCGGGTGTCGTTGGCGGGACATCCTCAGCACTTCCGCCTCCCCCAAGTCCAAGAGACACATCAACGACGCCGCCAGAGTTGGTTCCGGCTGTGCCGATCGTCGCATTGATCCCGGCAGTCGTGCTGTTGTTGCTTGTATTTACCGAAGCTGTTGCAGCAGGCGAGGATGGCGATCCTATACTGACATTGGCAGATACACCTTGTCGCAAGCCAACGCTTGCGCTTGCAGCGCCTAGATTGACGTTGAGTTTTTCGGAATGTGCGGCTCCCGCAGTGAGACAAAGCACGATCGATGCCATCGCGAAGTTGTTTTCCGAGGGTATCCTGAAGTAGTTGAAAAGATTTTTCATGTTAACGCCTCTTGTCGGATGTGGCCCCCGCCACCTTAGATTGAGCGACTTAATTTCGTCAACATTGTGGCTTTTCAGTCAAAGTGATGGAAACATGGTGCTTTGTGGAAGTATGGTGCGTCGCGTTGAAACCAAATTTCAGCTTAAAATTGTCAAGTCGAAAGTGACCGCAGTCCAGAAGCTGGTATTTTTTGCCCGCTGACAGACAGCGAATTGTTCGCCGTGATCTGCCTTTCGTGGATTGTGAACTCGTCGCTCGGGATGCCGCCTAAGCCAGTGCGCGCAAACTTTTTTCGCCAGCGTTGTCGAAATCGGCGATCCCGGCACGTCCTTGGTATACAGGAAGGCCATCGGGCTTGCCTGCAACGTCGACAAGAGCGACATTCTGAAATCAGAAAGGAAAACCGATGAAGTATATGTGCTTGCTATATTCCGCCCCCGCCACAGACGCCGGACCGGCACCTGGCACCCCGGAATTCGACGCGATGATGGCACCGTGGAACGCGGTGACCGAAAAATTCATCGCCGATGGCGTGATGGGTGGCGGCGAGGCGTTGATGCCGCCGGACATGGCGACGCGCGTCCGGGTTCGCAGCGGCAAGACCGAGACGATGGACGGGCCGTTCGCGGAAACCAAAGAGCAACTGGGCGGGTTCTATATCGTGGATTGCGACAATCTTGACGACGCAATCCGCTATGCCGCGATGATTCCGACAGCCACTGACGGCACAGTCGAGGTGCGGCCGATCATGGATACCGGGAACTGAGTGATTGGCAAGCGCGACAGAGCAGGCCGATGCGGTTCTGGCTCGCCTGATCGCCGATGACCACGGTCGCATTCTTGCGGCACTCATCGGCCAGCTGAGAGACTTTCAGTTGGCCGAAGACTGCCTGCAAGACGCCTGCGCCTCGGCGCTTGAACATTGGCACCGCTTTGGCATTCCAAGGACGCCGCGAGGTTGGATTTTGACCACCGCGCGACGCAAGGCGATCGACCGCATGCGCCGCAATGCGACCGCGTTGCGCACTGGGGCCGACTACGATTACCTGCTGCAACTGGACCAGCGTGATATCGACGACCCCCCCGACATCCCCGATGAACGCCTGCGCCTGATCTTCACCTGCTGTCATCCCGCGCTCGACCGCAAATCCAGCGTTGCCTTGACCCTGCGCACCCTGGGCGGGCTGAGCACACTCGAAATTGCCCGTGCATTCCTTGATCAGGACGCAACAATGGGTCAACGGATATCCCGCGCAAAGGCTAAGATCGCGGCGACCGGGATCCCATATGCAGTGCCGGGGCCGGATATATGGGGCGACAGGCTCGATGCGGTTCTGGCAGTCGTTTATCTGATTTTCAACGAAGGTTATGCCGCAACGACGGGCCAAGGTCAGGTGCGCGTCGATCTGTGCAACGAAGCAATCTATCTGGCGCGAATGCTTGTCGATCTGCTGCCCGACGTGCCCGAGGGCAAGGGCCTGCTGTCGTTGCTGCTTACCACCCACGCCCGGCGCCCGGCCCGCAGCGATGCGTCCGGCGCTTTGGTCACGCTCGAGTGTCAGGACCGGGCGTTGTGGGACAGCCGGTTGATCGTCGAAGGTCTGGCACTCTTGGACGCTGCGTTGCTGGGGCTCCAGCCCGGCGCCTATCAGATCAAGGCGGCAATGTCGGCGCTGCACGTGCGCGCCGCTACCTATGCGAAAACAGATTGGCGGCAGATGGTCAGCCTTTACGATGCGCTTTATGCGTTTGAACCAAGCGACATCGTGCGGCTGAACCGCGCCGTGGCGTTGGCCGAAACCGGGGCATTGGTGCAATCGCTGACCGAACTGGACACCATCAAGGGCGGTTTGCAAACCTATCAGCCGTTCCACGCCGCGCAGGCCGCACTTCTTGCCCGCAGCAATCGCCCGGCCGATGCGATTGCCGCGTATGATCGTGCGATTGCGCTAAGCGGCACGCAGGTCGAGCGGCAGTATCTTGCGCAGCAACGTCGCAAACTGGGCCCTTGAAGTCGCTTGCATCGGATGTCGGATATCGGTGGACCCAATGACGCGGGCCAGCGTTTGGACAGCAAACGCGGTCGGATCGGTTGGTTTACCCACCCCGTTGGCAAACCGACAAGGGTGCTCAAACGGCAAGAAATCAAAAAAAACGCCGGGCACGAAGCCCGGCGAAGTCCAACAGGGAGGTGAAGATGATGAGCGATTAAGCGTCATCTGCTTCACCCGATGAAATAGGTGGCGGGTCATGAGGGATCAAGCGGAATCAATGGATGTTAGCGCAACCCTGCCATGCGTGATTTGCATGGCTTTTTTGGGGTTTGCGGCGGCGCGTGTCTAAGCCTCTGAAGCGATGGCCTTATCGCGGATGTTGCGCCGGTGGGTGATAATTTCGTCCTGTACGAAATCGCGAAATGCCATGACCCGCTTGGATTGCCGCAATTCCTCGGGGTAGGCCAGAAAGACCGGCACCTCGGCTGATTCCACATCAGGCAGGACCCGAACCAGTTCACTGAAATCCTCGGTCACGTAGTCCGGCAACATACCGACGCCCAGCCCCGACAGGACCGCCTGCAGCGCGCCAAAATAGTTGTTCACCGTCAGCAACGACGGGATGTCGTAGGTCAGCAGGTGCTGCACCAGCGTCGCCCCGGCAGCGACCTGAAACGAACTGGGGCTTTGGCAAATCAGGCGGTGCTGGCCAAAATCCTCGATCATCGTCAGCGGCGGCCGACTGGCCAGATAGGCGCGGGTGGCATATAGCCGCATCCGCACGCTCATCAACTTCTTGCGGATCAGGTCGGCCTGCGACGGCTCTTTCATCCGGATCGCCACATCGGCCTCGCGCATCGGCAGATCAAGCACGCGTTCCTCGAGCATCAGGTCGATCTTCAGGTCAGGGTATTTTTCGTACAGTTTCGGCAGCCGCGGGGCGAGCCAGAGCGACCCGAATGCGGTTGTCGTCGTCACCTTCAATTCACCGAAAACCTCTTCTTCGCTGTCGCGAATTCGGGCGGCGGCGGTCTCAAGACGTTTGTTCATCGAGCGCGTCGCATCGAACAGCAATTCGCCCTGTTCGGTCAGAATCAGCCCCCGGGCGTGGCGGTGAAAAAGCGTGGTGTTCAGCGATTCTTCCAACGCCCTGATCTGCCGACTGACCGCCGACTGCGACAGATGCAGAGTATCGCCGGCATGGGTCAGCGACCCGGCGTCAGCCACCGCATGAAAGATTCTTAGCTTGTCCCAGTCCATCATCTGTCCCGACCCGTCGCTGTTACCGCTCACGACGCAATTTGCTTACAGGCATCTCTATGGCGTATGCAAACACATGTGTCAGTCATTTATCATTTGATAGGTCAGACAAGTTGACCTATAATGCAGGTGAGCGATCACGGGAGGAATCCGCACATGACCCATCAGGACGTCAGCCTTACGGACCGCTATGATCTGGCCAAGTCGCCGGTACTGCTGAATGGCACACAGGCATTGGTGCGCCTGATGCTCATGCAGAGGGCGCGGGATGTTGCAGCGGGGCTCGACACCGCAGGCTATGTGACCGGCTATCGCGGATCGCCGCTGGGCGCTGTTGATCTGCAGATGCAAAAGGCCGCCGCCGATCTGACGGCAGCCCAGGTGACATTCCAGCCGGGGCTGAACGAGGATCTTGCCGCTACCGCCCTTTGGGGCAGCCAGCAGGCGGAATTGCGCGGAGAAGGCCGTTATGATGGCGTATTCGGCCTTTGGTATGGCAAGGGGCCGGGCGTGGATCGATCCGGCGATGTGATGCGCCATGCCAACATGGCCGGAACCAGCCCACATGGCGGGGTGATCATGGCGATGGGCGATGACCATACCGGCGAAAGCTCGACAACGCTGCACCAGTCCGACTGGGCGATGGTCGATGCATATATGCCCATCGTCTCGCCTGCCGGGGTGCAGGAAATCCTGGACTACGGGCTTTATGCCTGGGCCCTGTCGCGGTTTGCCGGGGTCTGGGTCGGCCTGAAAACCATGAAGGATACGATCGAGGTGACATCGGTCGTCGACGCCGCTCCCGACCGGATGCACTTCGTGACCCCCGATTTTCCGATGCCTGCCGACGGCCTGAACATTCGCCTTACCGACACCCCGGTCGCGCAAGAGGCGCGGATGATCGACCATAAGCGTTTCGCCGCCGAAGCCTTCAGCCGCGCCAACAAGATGGACAAGCGGATCTGGGGCAAGCGCGGCGCCCGGATCGGGTTCGTGGCAGCAGGTAAGAACTGGCTGGATCTGGCGCACGCGCTGGACTTGCTGGGGATTGATGCAGAAACCGCAGAAAGCCTTGGAATCACGACCTACAAGGTCGGGCAGGTCTGGCCGCTGGACATGGCCGGTTTTCACGATTGGGCCGACGGCCTCGACCTGATCGTGGTCGTCGAGGAAAAGCGCAAGCTGATCGAGGTGCAGGTCAAAGAAGCGTTGTTCGACGACCGGCATGGTCGGCGGGTCTATGGCTGGCACAAGGGAGACGAACATTCCGAAGGTCGGCGTGAAGAGGTGTTTCCGACCCGCTATGCACTTGATCCGCTGTGGATCGCCGAAAAGATCGGCAACATCCTGATCGAGGAAGGCTGCGACAACAAAGGGATACGGACCGGACTTGAGGTGCTCGCGGCAGCAAAAAAGGCTGACAACGCGCCTGAACTTGCGGCCCGCTTACCCTACTTCTGTTCGGGTTGCCCGCACAACACATCAACCAAAGTGCCTGACGGGTCGCGGGCCTATGCAGGGATCGGCTGTCACTACATGGTGCAATGGATGGACCGTGACACCGTCGGGTTCACCCAGATGGGCGGCGAAGGCGCAAACTGGGTCGGCGAGGCACCGTTTTCCAAACGCGACCATGTGTTCCAGAATCTGGGCGACGGCACTTACAACCACTCGGGCGCGCAGGCGATACGCTTTGCCTTGGTCGCTAAAACCAACATCACCTACAAGATCCTTTTCAACGACGCCGTGGCAATGACCGGCGGCCAGCAGAACGATGGCGATCTCAAGGCCGACCAGATCTGCCGGGAATTGTTGGCGATGGGGGTCAAGAACGTCGCGCTGGTCTATGATGAAAAGGAAGACATCGATCTGGCGGACTTTCCGTCAGCGGTGACCCGGCATGAACGGGCCGATCTGCCCGCAGTGCAGGACAAAATGCGCCAGAACAAAGGTGTCTCAGCCATTGTTTATGTCCAAACCTGCGCCGCGGAAAAACGCCGCCGCCGCAAGCGCGGCCAGTTTCCCGACCCCGACAAGCGGGTGTTCATCAATACCGATGTCTGCGAGGGCTGCGGCGATTGCGGCGTGCAGTCCAACTGCGTGTCGATCGTCCCGGTCGACACCGAACTGGGCCGCAAACGGGCGATCGACCAGTCGTCATGCAACAAGGATTATTCCTGCCTTAAGGGGTTCTGCCCGTCGTTTGTAACGGTCGAGGGCGCCAAGATGCGCAAGGCGGCGACATCGTCTGTCGATGTCGGAGATTTACCGATGCCAGTTTTGCCTGTGATTGATGGAACGTTTAACGTGGTCATCACCGGGGTCGGTGGCACCGGGGTTGTGACCATCGGTGCGGTCATGGCGATGGCGGCGCATCTGGATGGCAAGGGGGCCGGGATGATGGAGATGGCCGGGCTTGCCCAAAAGGGCGGTGCGGTGCATATCCATTGTCGCCTTGCCGACAAGCCAAGCGATATCAGCGCGATACGGGTCGCAACCGGCGAATGTGATGCACTGATCGGTGGCGACCTTGTGGTGTCTGCAGGGTCGAAAACCCTTGGCCTGATGGCGACCGGGCGGACCAAAGGCGTCGTCAACAGCCACCAGATCATGACCGGCGATTTCACCCGCAACACCGAATTCCGCCTGCCTGCCGAGCAACTGACGCTGGCCCTGCAAGCGCGGTTGCGCAAAAACCTGGCGATGTTCGATGCATCCGATCTTGCCAAGGCACTGCTCGGCGACAGCATCTATTCCAACATGATGGTATTCGGCGCGGCCTGGCAGATGGGCGCGGTACCGCTGAGCCACGGCGCGATCACACGGGCCATCGAGATGAACGGGGCGGCGGTGAAACGCAATCTGCTGGCCTTTGATTATGGTCGCTGGGCGTTGCTTTTCCCGGCCGAGGCGGCCAAAGTTCTGGCCCCAGAAACCGCTGAAAATCCAAAGACCCTCGCCGGGGTGATCGATTTCCGCGCCGACCATCTGACCGTGTATCAGAATGCCACCCTTGCCGCGAAATACCGTGCGATGGTGGCCCGCTTCGACGACCCTGAACTGGCCGAGGCGGTCGCCAAGGGCTATCATAAACTCCTGTCCTACAAGGACGAATACGAGGTTTCTCGGCTGTTGACCCAGACCCGCGCCAAGGCGCAGGCGGCGTTCGACGGCGACCTCAGGCTGACTTACCACATGGCGCCGCCGGTCCTGACCAAGATTGGCGCCGACGGGCGTCCGGTGAAACGCAGATTTGGGGCGCTAATGGAACGTGCCTTTCCGTTGCTTGCGCGCCTCAAGGGTCTGCGTGGCACCGCCTTTGACCCCTTCGGACGCAGTGCCGAGCGACAGATGGAACGCGCCCTGATCGCGCAGTACGAAGCCGACATGGACACCCTGCTGGCCCATCTGGCGGACCACAGCCGCGATGCCGCAATCGCCCTTGCCGAACTGCCGTTGGATATTCGCGGTTTTGGTCCGGTCAAAGATGCCAACGCCGCCAAGGCCGAAAAGCGGCGCGAAGAATTGCTGGCCGTCCTGAAATCACCGCCGGCCCGCGCTGCTGCCGAGTAACAACAACGTCGTTTCACCGTCACAGTTTCCCGGTATGCTGCGCCCATGAAAGACCGCCATATCGCGCGCGACATCTCTTATGCCCATGCCGCAGCGACGCGCGGTGGCAGGGCGATCATCCGGGTCATGGAAAACGCGACCGGGCGGTTGAAACTGATCCGCAAGGCGCGCGGATATGATGCCGAGGTGGCGCAGGGCGGGGATTTCTGGCGGGTGCTGGTCGATCGTTATGGCCTCAGCCTCGACATCGTCGGCGGCAGTCTGGACCGGATCCCGCAAACCGGCCCGCTGATCATCGTGGCCAACCATCCCTACGGTATCCTTGACGGGTTGATGATGGGCCGCATCCTGTCGGACCGGCGCGGTGGCGATTTCCGGATTCTGGCGAACGACGTGTTTTCACGTTCGCCCGATCTCAAGCGGGTGATTCTGCCGATTTCCTTCGAGGACACGAAGGAAGCCGCGAAATTGAACGTCGAGACGCGGGCCGAGGCGCTGCGTTATCTGTCCGCAGGCGGGGCCGTAGGCGTGTTTCCGGGCGGCACTGTGTCGACCGGGGCGCGTCCCTTCGATCCGCCGATGGACCCAAGCTGGCGGACGTTCACGGCCAAGATGATCGCGAAATCCGGGGCGACGGTGGTCCCGATCTATTTTGAAGGGCGCAACAGCCGCCTGTTCCAGCTTGCCAGCCATCTGCACGCAACCCTGCGCGTCGGCATGTTGATCCGCGAATTCCGCGCCCGCGTAGGCACTCCCGTGCGGATCGTGATAGGTACACCCGTCGCCGCAGAATCCTTGGCGCCGTTGAGATCCGACTCCAAAGCCCTGATGGATTTCCTGCGCAAAGCGACGTATGAGCTAAGCCCAAGGCCCCTGGACCCGAACCGGCTGGGCCACGAGTTCGAGGCAAAGCAGAAGGCGCGCGCAAATGGCGGTGGGCATATTCGATAGCGGTCTGGGCGGGTTGACCGTTCTGGAGGCGGTGCAGAAACGGCTGCCCGATGTGCCGTTTGTCTATTTTGGCGACAATGCCAACACGCCCTATGGCACTCGCACGCCCGATGACATCTACCGGCTGACCACGAATGGCGTGCAGCGCCTGTTTGATGCGGGTTGCGATCTGGTCATTCTGGCCTGCAACACCGCCTCTGCCGCGGCGTTGCGCAAGATGCAGGAAGGCTGGGTGCCCAAAGGCAAGCGCGTGCTGGGCGTCTTTGTGCCGCTGATCGAGGCCTTGACCGAACGCCAATGGGGCGACAATTCTCCGCCGCGAGAGGTGGCGGTCAAACATGTGGCGCTGTTCGCGACCCCGGCGACTGTGTCCAGCCGTGCGTTTCAGCGCGAACTGGCATTTCGCGCCATCGGCGTAGACGTCGAAGGACAGGCCTGCGGCGGCGTCGTCGATGCCATCGAAGAGGGCGACCTGATTCTGGCCGAGGCGCTGGTGCGCAGCCATGTCGAGGCTCTGAAACGCAAGATGCCGTCGCCTGATGCAGCGGTGCTGGGTTGCACGCACTACCCGCTGATGAAGGAGGCGTTTCAGGCGGCCTTGGGTGCTGATGTGCAGGTGTTCAGCCAGCCCGAACTGGTCGCGGCCAGCCTTGCCGATTATCTTGGTCGCCGCCCGGACCTTGTGGGTGGCGGTGAAGGGACGGTGTATCTGACGACCGGCAAACCCACCGCCGTCAGTGACCGCGCGACCCTGTTTCTGCGTCGCAAGGTCGCGTTCATCGCAGCCTGATTGCGCATTGCGACCCCAGCGCCTAAATTCATCCTTTGACGGGGAGATACCCATGACCCATAACGTCGCGATCCTTGGCGCGTCCGGCTATACCGGCGCCGAACTGGTCCGCATCATTGCCACCCATCCGGGGCTGCGCATCGCTGCGCTGTCGGCAGACCGTAAGGCTGGCCAGGAAATGAAAGATGTTTTCCCGCATCTTATGAATCTCGACTTGCCGACGCTTTGCACGATTGACGAGATTGATTTCACCGGGATCGACCTTGCATTTTGCGCGTTGCCGCACGGTCTGACGCATGCCTTCGCCAAGACGATGCCGAAGCACCTCAAGATCGTAGACCTTTCTGCCGATTTTCGCTTGCGCGATCCGGCGGCCTACAAGAAATGGTACAAACTTGACCACACAGCGGTCGAATTGCAGGCCGGCGTGGCTTATGGCCTGCCAGAGTTTTACCGCGACCAGATAAAAGGGGCGCGGATCACCGCCAACACGGGCTGCTATGTGGCAACAACGCTGCTGCCGCTTGTTCCGCTGTTGCGTGCCGGTGCGATATCCACGGAAGACATTGTCGTTGATGCGAAATCGGGGATTTCAGGAGCCGGGCGGGGGTTGTCCGAAGGGACGCTTTTCGCCGAGGCGAATGAAGGGTTCAAGGCATACGGCGTTGGCGGACATCGCCATATGGGCGAATTGGATCAGGAATTGACATTGGCCGCTGGTGAGAACGTGATTGTCAGCTTTACGCCGCATCTTTTGCCGGTAACCAGGGGCATGCAGGCGACGATCTATGCCAAAGGCAAAGCCGAAACGGTGCAAACGGCGCTGACCGCGCAATTTGCCAATGAACCTTTTATCGATGTCCTGCCCTTGGGCCAGGTTCCACAGGTCCAACACGTTCGCGGATCCAACCGGTGTCGGATCGGCGTCATGGCTGATCGCATGGCGGATCGGGTGATCATACTTTCGGTGCTCGACAATCTGATGAAAGGCGCGTCGGGACAGGCAGTGCAGAACGCCAACCTGATGCTGGGGCTGGAGGAAACCGCCGGGCTGATGCTGGCGCCCTTGTTCCCGTGAGCGGACTGAAGGGCCTGAAAAAGCGCCGTCGGATACAGGTGATCGCGATTGCGATTTCAGCGATCGCAGTGGTGTTCGTGATCCTTGCCCTGCTACCCAAGGAATCGTTCCAGTTCTTCCGCGCACCCAGCGAAGTCGCCGCCAATCCGCCGGGGCCGAACGAGTTGTTCCGCATCGGCGGACTGGTCGAGGAGGGTTCGATCAGGCGCGGCGAGGGCACCGAGGTTTCGTTTCGCGTGACCGATGGCGGCGCGGTTATACCGGTGACCTACGTCGGTGTATTGCCTGATCTTTTTGACGAGAAACAGGGGATGATCGGTCTTGGACATTACATCAACGGCACCTTCGAAGCCACGGAAATTCTTGCCAAGCACGACGAGAGTTATATGCCGAAAGAGGTGATCGACGCCCTCAAGGAGCAGGGCGTTTACGTGGCACCGGACGCAGGTGCCGTTACCAATTAACCTTTGCGACGCAGCCTTGTCCCGTAAACGGACAAGAGGCTGCCCATGCAATCGGTTCACGACATTGCCCGCGCCATCGTCGCCCGCGAGGGCGGTTATGTGAACGATCCCGACGATCCGGGCGGACCGACCAAATACGGAGTGACGCTGGGCACGATGCAGCGGCTCGGTCGCGATCTGACCCGCGACGGGCGGATCAATGCCACCGATGTGCGCGCCCTGACCCGGGAACAGGCGACAGACATTTATATTCAACACTACTTTCACGGCCCCGGCATTGCGGCGCTTCCGGAGGCCCTGCAAGCGTCGGTCTTTGATATGTATGTTAATGCCGGCAGCAACGCAGTGAGAATTTTGCAGCGCCTTTTCAATCTGATGCGGATCGAAGTGACAGTTGATGGCATCATCGGACCGCAGACCGTGGCTGCCGCGGCAGACGCCTATGCCGCCGCCCCACGACATCTGGCAGATGCCTATGGGATCGAACGGCGCAATTACTATTACGCACTTGGCGATGCCCGGCCCGCGAGCCGGAAATACTGCGTCCGCCGCGATGGCACCAAGGGCGGCTGGATCCTGCGAGCCGAAGAATTTATCGCCCCGGCCTACCACCTCAGCCAGGCAGCCCACCGCGAACGGGTGGCGGCATGGGGGTGATCGTCCGGGTTTTCGATGCCCTGTTCGGGGATGGCCGCAACGTCATCGCTGAAACCGCCGGGGTGTTCCGCGAAAACGCGGAAAACGGCGCGGTGCGTGACAGTGCGGCAAAACAACAGGCCCTAGCGCAGTTTGCCGCCGAATTCGGGCAGCCGCGCAAGGGACTGTTCGACCGCTTGATCGACGGGCTGAACCGCCTGCCGCGCCCCTTGCTGGCATTTGGCACGCTTGGCCTGTTCGTCTCAGCGATGGTTAATCCGATCTGGTTCGCGTCCCGGATGCAGGGCATCGCGCTGGTGCCCGAACCGTTGTGGTGGCTGATGGGCGCCATTGTCAGTTTCTATTTCGGGTCCCGCCATCAGGCCGTTGCGCAGAATTTTCAACGCTCGATTGCCCAGACCGTCGGCATGGCCGGGCAGGTCACCCGCAACATCCGCGCCCTTGACGCGCTGGATTCTGGGGCCGGAAAAACCAACCCGGATCCGGCAGTGACCGCGCCAACCGAAACGAATCCGGCACTCGAAGCGTGGAGGAATCAGTCCAATGGATGAATGGAACCGCGGCGTCGACCGTCGTCTTGCCGTACTTGAAACCCGCAGCGCCATCGACGATGTCCATCGTGGCAATGTCGAAAAGCGACTGAGCGCGATCGAGGACACGCTGAAATGGCTGGTTCGCCTGATCGTCGGGGCCTTTGTGATGGCGGTTCTGGCGGTCGCGGTGGATAACGGCGTCAAGTTCTGAACGCGACGAAGCGGCGCACTCGCGGGTAATGGTGGCTGCGGCGCGAATACGCTAGTCTTTGTCCCATGATCATAGAGTTGGGACATTTTGCGCT
The DNA here is from genome assembly GCA_037969545.1 of Paracoccaceae bacterium. Taxonomy (GTDB): domain Bacteria; phylum Pseudomonadota; class Alphaproteobacteria; order Rhodobacterales; family Rhodobacteraceae; genus JBBKXP01. The sequence continues at coordinate 13,026 of JBBKXP010000337.1, forward strand.
GATTCTGGGGTTCGGCGTCGCTATCGTGCAAATGTTGTTGCCGCTGATCGGGGCGCACAAAGGCTGGCGCGGCTGGATGGCAGTTGGCGAACCGGCGGCGACGTCACAGGTGATATTGGTCGGCTTTTCCTTTGTGGCGCTGACATGGGCCTTTGTGACCTCTGACTTTTCGGTCAAGCTGGTCTACGAAAACTCGCACAGCGCCAAACCGCTGATTTACAAGATCGCCGGCGTCTGGGGCAATCACGAAGGGTCGATGCTGTTGTGGCTGCTGATCCTTTGCGTCTATGGCGGCGCGGTCGCGGTCTACGGCAATGGCCTGCCAGACACCCTCAGGGCGCGGGTGTTGGCGGTACAGGCGTCCATTTCGGTCGCGTTTTACGCCTTCATCCTGTTTACCTCGAACCCCTTTCTGCGTCTCGCGGTGCCGCCCTTCGACGGGCGCGACCTGAACCCGCTGTTGCAGGATCCGGGATTGGCGTTTCATCCGCCGTTTCTTTACCTCGGTTATGTCGGGCTTTCGATGTCGTTCAGCTTTGCCGTCGCCGCCCTGATCGAAGGGCGGGTCGATGCCGCCTGGGCCCGCTGGGTGCGGCCTTGGACGTTGTCCGCATGGATGTTTCTGACCGTCGGCATCGCGCTTGGGTCGTGGTGGGCCTACTATGAACTTGGCTGGGGAGGATTCTGGTTCTGGGATCCGGTCGAAAATGCCAGCTTCATGCCTTGGCTCGTCGCCGCCGCTTTGCTGCATTCGGCCATCGTCGTGGAAAAGCGCGAGGCCCTGAAAAGCTGGACGATCCTGCTGGCGATCCTCGCTTTCGGCTTTTCGCTGCTTGGAACTTTCATCGTCCGGTCTGGCGTGCTGACCTCGGTCCATGCCTTTGCAACGGATCCGACACGCGGTATTTTCATCCTGATCATTCTTGCCGTCTTCATCGGCGGTGCGCTGACCCTCTATGCTGCCCGCGCCGGATCGATGGTGGCCAGCGGTGCATTTCAGACGGTTAGCCGTGAATCGGCGCTGGTGCTCAACAACATCCTGCTGGCTGTTGCGGCGCTGGTGGTTTTTGTCGGCACGATCTGGCCGCTGGTGGCGGAACTGGCCTTTGGGCGCACCCTGTCGGTCGGTCCGCCGTTTTTCAATGCGGCCTTCACGCCTTTCATGGTCGGTCTTGCAGTCATTCTGCCCGTTGGCGCAATGCTGGCGTGGAAGCGGGGCGACATGTGGCGTGGCCTGCGCAGCCTCTGGGGTGTGCTGGCACTGGCAGTGGCACTGGCGGCATTGACCTTTGCCATGCAGACCGGGCGGTCGGCATTGGGGCCTGTCGGGGTGTTTTTGGGTGTCTGGGTCGTCGCCGGCGCGGCGCGGGATCTCTGGGCGCGCACCGGCCGTGGCACCGGTCGCATCGCCCGGCTGGCACGGCTGCCACGGGCCGATTGGGGCAAGGTGCTGGCGCATTCTGGCATGGGGATCAGCATTTTCGGGATTGCCGCGATCACCGCCTGGCAACAAGAGGACATTCGTGTTGCCCAAATCGGCGATCGTTTTCCGGTCGGACAGTTCGAAATCGAACTCCGTAGTGTCAGCGACGGGCAGGGGCCCAACTACCTTACCACAAAGGCCGAAATGGTAGTCTGGCAAGGCACACGTGAAATCGCTGTTTTGCACCCGGAGAAACGGTTCTATCCGGTGGCGCAGATGCCGACGACCGAGGCGGCCATCAGGAACGGCGTTCTGCGCGATATATATCTGGTGATTGGTGATGCCCAGACCGGTGGTGGCTACGCGGTGCGCACCTATATCAAACCCTTTGCCAACTGGATCTGGGGCGGCGCTATCCTGATGGCCCTTGGCGGCCTGGTGTCGCTGTCCGACCGCCGCCTGCGTGT
>JBBKXP010000338.1:0-5347 GCA_037969545.1 Paracoccaceae bacterium
GGCCCACTCTTGTCTATGTTTCCCGGCGAACTCGCCGCTGGCCAGCATGGCGGGGGCGAACCGCGTGCCTTCCTCATTCGTCCAGTTGACCACGACAATCGGATGCTTGGTCTTGATCCCCAGATCGTTCAGGCTGCGGATGATCTCGAGCCCCCCCAGGACCCCCAGCACGCCGTCATACTTGCCGCCCGTGGGCTGGGTATCCAGGTGCGAGCCGACATAAACGGGCAGGGCATCCGGGTCCGTCCCCTCGCGCCGCGCAAACATGTTGCCCATGCTGTCCAGACCCATCGTGCAACCGGCCTCTTCGCACCAGCGTTTGAACAAATGCCGCCCGGTGCTGTCGTCATCGGTCAGGGTTTGGCGGTTGTTGCCACCCGCGACACCGGGGCCGATCTGCGCCATCTCCATCAGGCTGTCCCACAGGCGTTCACCGTTGATTCGCAGGTTTTCACCCGGAGCGTTGATGGGGACGGGCATGGCAGGCTCCTATGGGGCGCAGTGTGATTTGACCAACTGGTCAAAGCTACGCTAACAGAGGGCAAGGGCCAGTCAAGGTTTGCGCGTAACTGGCTGGCAATTGCCGCAAAAACAGGCAAATGATTCCCCAAATGCGCAGGAGTCTTGCATGGCCATCACCCGGACCCGGATTCAGGAAAAGAACCGCAGCGCGATTCTTGAAGCCGGGCTTGACGTCTTTTCGCAATACGGCTTTCGCGGCACGACGCTGGACCAGATCGCCGATACAGCGGGGCTCTCAAAGCCGAACTTGCTTTCTTATTTCCCGTCCAAAGAGGCGATCCATACCGAACTGCTGGAAACTCTCTTGCAGGCCTGGCTCGACCCGCTGCACGCCCTTGATGATACCGGCGACCCGATCGGCGAAATCCTGGATTACGTGAAGCGAAAACTGGACATGAGCCGGGATTACCCCCGCGAAAGCCGCCTGTTCGCCAATGAAATCCTGCAAGGCGGGCCGAGGATCGCGGACAATCTCAACGGCGAACTGAAAGCGCTGGTCGATGAAAAGGCCGAAGTGATCCGGGGCTGGATCGCAGCCGGCAAGGTCGCACCGGTCGACCCCTACCACCTGATCTTTTCGATCTGGGCGCTGACCCAGCACTATGCCGATTTCGACGTGCAGGTGCGCGCAGTCTTGGGCGGGGCCGACCCGTTTCCGGGCGCGCAGGAATATCTGACGCAAGTTTTCACCGCGCTTCTGCGGCTCTGAATCGCCGCTTGTGGCGATCCGGCATCGGGCGTAGATACCGCGTCGCTGCCCCCATTGGCCACCGGACATGTCCCCTGCCACCGCTGACCCAGTCGGCACCCCGCACCCGAAACCAAAGACCATCGCCCTGACCATCGGCTCGGTCGGCGTCGTCTATGGCGATATCGGCACCAGCCCGCTGTATGCGCTGCGCGAAGGTCTGGCGGCCGCAACCGAAGGACGCGAAGCCGGTTCCGCCGACGTCATCGGGATCGTGTCGCTGCTGTTGTGGCTTCTGATCTTTATTGCCACTTTCAAATATGTCGTTCTGATGCTGCGGGCCGACAACCGGGGCGAGGGCGGCACGCTGTCGCTGCTGGCCCTTGGCCAGCGGGCCTTTGGCGGGCGGACCCGCGTCCTGATGGCGCTGGGCATCATCGGCACCGCGCTGTTCTTTGGTGACGCGATCATCACTCCGGCGATCTCGGTCCTGTCGGCGGTCGAAGGCGTCACCCTGATCGCGCCGCATTTTGACGCCTTTGTGATCCCGGTGACGATCCTGATCCTGCTGTCCCTGTTCTGGTTTCAGCGGCGCGGAACCGGCGGCATCTCGCGTCTTTTCGGGCCGGTCATGCTGGTCTGGTTCGCGACGATTGCGCTACTCGGGCTGCGTCATATTGCCGATGGACCGCAGGTCCTTGCGGCGCTTAGCCCACTGCCCGGCATCAAGTTTCTGCTGACCCACGGCGATGCCGCACTTCCCGTGCTGGGGTCGGTGTTTCTGGCGATCACGGGCGCCGAAGCCCTGTATGCCGACATGGGTCATTTCGGGCGGCGGCCGATTCGGCTGGCCTGGGGGTTGGTCGTGCTGCCGTCGCTGGGGCTCTGTTACCTCGGTCAGGGAGCGATGGTGCTGGCCGATCCGGCCAAGGCCGCAAATCCGTTCTTTCTGATGGCACCGGGCTGGGCCCTGCCGGCGCTGGTGGCGTTCAGCACCATGGCAACCGTGATTGCCAGTCAAGCGGTGATCACCGGAGCATTTTCGGTGGCCCGCCAGGCGGTGCAACTGGGTCTGCTGCCGCGTCTGGAAATCCTGCACACATCCGAGACGCAGGAAGGCCAGATCTTTCTGCCCAAGGTCAACCTGATGTTGCTGTTCAGTGTCGTCCTGCTGGTCATCGGTTTTGGCAGTTCGGCCCGGCTTGCCACCGCCTACGGGATCGCGGTGACGGGCGAAATGATCGTGACGACCCTGCTGGCCTTCGTGGTGTTCCGGGCGCTGTGGAAGTGGAAGCTGTGGCTGGTCATCGCCATCCTTGCCCCGATCCTGACGGTCGAACTGTTCCTGTTCGCGGCCAACCTGACAAAGTTCGCCAATGGCGGGTTTCTGCCGCTGACCGTCGCCGCCCTGCTGGCACTGCTGATGGTGACTTTTGTGCGTGGCAGCGAACTGGTGCAGCGCAAATCGCGCGAATCCAGCGTCGCCTTGTCCACCCTGTTGCCGTCGCTGGAAAAGTCGCGCCATATCAGCCGCGCCCCCGGCACCGCCGTTTTCCTGACCGCCGAACCGATTGTTGCGCCGCCGGCGCTGATGCATAACCTCAAACACAACGGAGTCCTGCATCACAACAACTACGTCGTCACCGTGTCGACGGCCAACCGGCCGCACGTGCCGCCCGACCAACTGGCAGAAGTTGAACAATTGAACGACACTTTCACCAGGGTGCACCTGCGATTTGGCTACATGGACGAGGTCAACGTGCCCAAGGCGCTGCGGCAGGTGGTGAAATTCGACATCATGTCGACCTCGTTCTTCCTCAACCGGCGGACCTTCAAGCTGTCGGGAAAAAGCGGGATGCCGGTCTGGCAAAAACGCCTGTTCGTGGCGACCAGCCGCGCCGCAACATACGCCCACGACTACTATCGCCTGCCGTCCAATCGGGTGGTCGAACTCGGGCAACAGATCACATTCTAGGCCGATTGCGCAGCAAGTCTGCCAGCGATAACTTCGGCTGGGAATCGGTCTCGTCAATTCGGCATGGAAGCGAGTCAGATCATGCGGGCAGATGCACATCCAAGCGATGACGAACGGCTAAAGTCGCTGCGGTCGTATGGTATTCTCGATACCCCGCGCGAGGCCGATTTTGACGATATCGCTGGTCTGGCCGCAAGCATCTGTGAAACACCGATTTCGCTGATCTCGTTTCTGGATTCCGACCGGAACTGGTTCAAGGCCGAGGTCGGGACCGGCCTGCAAGAGGCGCCGCGCGATACCGCCTTTTGTGCCCATGGGATCCTCGAGGACGACTTTGTAGAGATCAACGACACCCTGAGCGATCCGCGCACCTGCGACAATCCGCTGGCGCTGGGCGAACCCCGGTATCGGTTCTATGCCGGGGCGCAACTGATCGGGCATGACGGGTTGCCGCTCGGCATGCTTTGTGTTTTCGACAAAAAGCCCCGGCACCTGACCGCGCAGCAACGCGCCGCGATGTTGATTCTGGCGCGGCTGGTGATCAAGCAACTTGAACTGCGCCGGTCGCTGCGAAGCCAGGACATTCTGCACAGAGAGATCGACCACCGGGTCAAGAATTCACTGCAAACGGTCTCGTCGCTGGTCCGCCTGCAGGCCCATTCAGCCGCCTCTGACGAGGTTCGCGCGGCCCTGCTTACCGTCAACAACAGGATCGAATCGATCGCCGCGCTGCATCATGCGCTTTACCGGACTGACACCGGCAACAGCATTCGACTGGACCTCTATCTCGACAAGATCATCAGCCTGGCCCGCGAAAGCCTGCCAGACAACCTGCAGCTGTCCGGCAATTTCGACGCGGTCACGGTCGATTCCCAGGCGGCAGCGGCGATTGCGACAATCATCAATGAATTCGCCACCAATTCTGCCAAACACGGTTTTGCGGACGGGCGGCAAGGGCAGTTGGATTTTCGCGGCAATTTGGCCGACGACGGGCAGTATCACCTTGTCTTGTCCGACAACGGCGACGGGCTTTCGGCGCAAAGTCCGCCCCGTGTCGGGCTGGGGCACCAGATCATCGAGGCAACCGTCGATCAGTTGAAGGGCGTCATGCTGCCCGAGACCGGCGATGCCAAGGGGCATCGGCTGCACGCGGTTCTTCCACTCTCGGTTTAGGTGCGCTGTCTGGGCGCTATTCCGCCGCGACAGCACCCGGATTGTTCGGGTGCATCGTCCAGTTGGCGTATTTCTTTTCGACGGTTTTGCCGGTGCGCGGATCAACCGCGCCGGGAGCCATCGGCACCATGTCGATGCAGTTTTCCACCGGGCAGACCTCGACACAGAGATTGCAGGCGACACATTCGGCATCGATCACACTGAACGTGCGATCCTCGGACATCGCGATGGCCTGATGGCTGGTATCCTCGCAAGCGGCATAGCAGCGGCCGCATTTGATGCAGGCGTCCTGGTCGATCCGGGCCTTGGCGACGTAATTGAGGTTCAGATACTGCCAGTCGGTCACGTTCGGCACCGCCATCCCGACGAAATCGCTGACCTTGGTGTAACCCTTTTCATCCATCCACTGCGACAGACCCGATTTCATTTCCGAAACGATCCGGAACCCGTAGGTCATCGCCGCCGTGCAGACCTGCACAGTGCCGCAGCCCAGCACCATGAATTCGGCCGCATCCCGCCAGATGTTGACCCCGCCGATGCCGGAAATCGGCATGCCACGGGTTTCGGCGTCCCGGGCAATCTCGGCCACCATGTTCAGCGCGATCGGTTTCACCGCCGGGCCGCAATAGCCGCCGTGGCTCCCCTTGCCGTCAATCGAAGGTTCCGGCGACATCGTGTCGAGGTTGACCGAGGTGATGGAGCTGATCGTGTTGATCAGGCTCACCGCATCCGCCCCACCCGCGCGTGCCGCCCTCGCTGGTTTGCGGATATCGGTGATGTTGGGCGTCAGTTTCACGATCACCGGCATCCGGGAGTATTGCTTGCACCAGCGGGCGACCATTTCGATGTATTCCGGCACTTGACCGACTGCCGCACCCATACCGCGCTCGGACATCCCGTGCGGGCAGCCGAAATTCAGCTCGATCCCGTCCGCGCCGGTTTCCTCGACCAACGGCAAAATATCCTTCCACGCCTGTTCCTCGCAGGGG
>JBBKXP010000339.1:0-5201 GCA_037969545.1 Paracoccaceae bacterium
CCACAAATTCCGCCCGCCCCGACGAAATTCTGGCCGTCACGTTCACCAACAAAGCCGCCCGCGAAATGAAATCGCGCATCGGCGGGTTACTGGGCGAGGCGGTCGAGGGGATGCCCTGGCTCGGCACCTTTCATTCCATCTGCGCCAAACTGCTGCGCCGCCACGCCGAGCTGGTTGGCCTGAAAAGCAATTTCACGATTCTGGACACCGACGACCAGATCCGGCTGCTGAAACAACTGCTGAGTGCCGCCAACATCGACGACAAACGCTGGCCTGCCCGGATGCTGGCCGGGATCATCGACAACTGGAAGAACCGGGCCTGGACGCCCGACAACGTGCCGGTGGCCGAAAGCGGCGCCTTCGATCACAAGGGGGTCGAGTTATATGCCGCCTATCAGTCCCGGCTGAAAGACCTGAACGCCACCGATTTCGGCGATCTGCTGCTTCATGTGGTGACGATATTTCAGACCCAAGACGACGTGCTGAGACATTACCAGCGCTGGTTCCGCTACATCCTCGTCGACGAATATCAGGATACCAACGTCGCCCAATACCTGTGGCTGCGGCTGTTGGCGGCCAAGCACAAGAACATCTGTTGCGTCGGTGACGACGACCAGTCGATCTCTGGCTGGCGTGGTGCCGAGGTCGGCAACATCCTGCGGTTCGAAAAGGATTTTCCGGGGGCAAAAGTGGTCCGCCTGGAACAGAACTACCGCTCGACACCCCATATCCTTGCCGCGGCAAGCGGTGTGATCGCAGGCAACAAGGGGCGGCTGGGCAAGACGCTGTGGACCGAAGAAAAGGACGGCGAAAAACTCCGCCTGATCGGCCATTGGGACGGCGAGGAAGAGGCCCGCTGGATCGGCGACGAGGTCGAGGCGATGCAGCGCGGCACCCGTGGGATGGAGGCCCTTGGACTGGACAGCATGGCGATTCTGGTCCGCGCCAGCCACCAGATGCGCGCCTTCGAGGATCGGTTTCTGACCATCGGTCTGCCCTACCGGGTAATTGGCGGACCACGGTTTTACGAACGGCTCGAAGTCCGCGACGCGTTGGCCTATTTCCGCCTCGCCGTGTCGCCAGAGGACGATCTGGCCTTTGAGCGCATCGTCAACACTCCCAAACGTGGTCTTGGCGACAAGGCGGTCCAGACGATTCAAGTCACCGCCCGCCAGCACGGCGTGTCGCTGGTCGAAGGGGCGCGGATTGTCTGTCAGGACCGCAAGCTTGGCGGCAAGGGGCTGGTCGAACTGACTGCGCTGGTACAGGGGCTGGATCGCTGGCACGCACAGGTGGTTGCCGAGGCCGACACTCACGTCGAACTGGCCGAGATGATTTTGGATGAGTCCGGCTACACCGGCCATTGGCAGAACGACAAGACGCCCGAGGCGCCGGGGCGGCTGGAAAACCTCAAGGAACTGGTCAAGGCGCTCGAGAATTTCGAGAACCTGCAGGGGTTTCTGGAACACGTCAGCCTGATCATGGACAATCAGACCGAAGAGTCGGGCGAAAAGGTCAGCATCATGACCTTGCACGCGGCCAAGGGGCTGGAGTTTCCCGCGGTGTTCCTGCCCGGCTGGGAAGACGGGCTGTTTCCCAGCCAACGCAGCATGGACGAAAGCGGGCTGAAGGGGCTGGAAGAGGAACGTCGCCTTGCCTACGTCGGGATCACCCGCGCCGAAGAAATCTGCACCGTGTCGTTTGCCGCCAACCGGCTGGTTTACGGGCAATGGCAATCTGCGATGCCATCGCGGTTCATCGACGAATTGCCGCCCGATCATGTCGACGTGCTGACGCCCCCCGGCCTCTATGGCGGCGGCTATGGCGCGGCGGGCATGGCGGCCAGCGCCAATCCGGCCAGCGACGGGATGCATTCCGACCTGCATCGCCGCGTCGCCGAGGCGGACGGGTATAATTCGCCGGGCTGGAAACGCTTGCAGGCGCGGTCGCAGGTGCGCGGCATGGCGCAACCGTCCGAGGCACGCAACATCACCATCGACCTGTCAGCGGTCAGCGCCTTCACCCTCGGCGACCGGGTGTTCCACCAGAAATTCGGCTACGGCGAAGTGATGGGGATCGAGGGCGACAAGCTTGAGATCGCATTCGACAAGGCCGGGGCGAAACACGTGGTGGCGCGATTCGTGGTCGGGGCGACACAGGCAGACGACGTGCCGTTCTGACCTGCCGTTCTGAATTGTCAAAGACAGCGCCATTGACGCATGGCGGAGCCTCCGGCGGGAGTATTTGAAGGCCAAAAGAAGCTTATTCGATGGTATCAGTGTCGCAGAATCGGCACCAGGCTTGCCACCAGCAGCACCGCCATCGTCACGTTGAACGCCCGCAATCGGCCCGGGTCGGTCAGAAACCGGCGCATCTGCTGGCCCAACACTGTCCATAGGGTGATCGACGGCAGGTTGGTGCAGGCAAAGACCAACGCCACAATCAGCACATTGCGCAAGGACTGGCCGGTGGCATAGACGGTGATCGCGGTCAGCGCCATGAACCAGGCCTTTGGGTTGACCCACTGAAACGCTGCCGCCTGTAAAAATGTGAACGGCCGGCCGCCGGTGTCAGGCGCATGCGGTGCCTTTGGTGCGGCATTGGCGATCATCCAGGCCAGATACAGCAGATACGCAACGGCAAGCACCTTCATCACCGTCAGAATCGCCGGAAGGGCCTCGAACACCTGAATCAGCCCAAACCCCAACAGGATCACCATGAACGAATGGCCGATGCTGATGCCTAGCATGTGCGGCACGGTGCGCCGGAACCCAAAGTTCGCCCCGGAGGCCAGCAACATCATGTTGTTTGGCCCCGGTGTGATCGACGAAACGAAAGCGAAACCGACAAGGGCAAAGAGGATTTCAAAAGTCATGATGACACAGGTCTTGGATTAGCCCGCGTAGCCCTAGCGCAGGCCGGATGCCGCAGCAACATGCCCGACAAAAAGAAACGGCGACGCCCGGGAGGAGGTGGGCGTCGCCGCTCTGACTTTCACGGATCCTCGGGGAGGAGGTCGATGATCCGTGCCTTCGTCCTAATGACGGCCCTGACCCCGGGAGGAGGTGGGGCGGGCTGCCCAGGTCACGCGTGCGCCGGACGGGCCGGTCACAGCGGTAAAATTAAAAGCGGCGGCGTCCGGGAGGAAGTGGACGCCGCCACCTTGATCACCATTTGCCCGGGAGGAGGTGGGCGCCTGGTAATTTCTCGGGACCCCAAAAAGTTAGGAGAAGCCCCGAAACCGTGAATTACCTGCCGTAGGCGGCCTCGTGGGCGATCGCCTCGATCGAGCCGCGGGCAATGCCGATGTCGGCCAGATCGCGGTCGGACATCGCAGCCAGTTCGGCCATCGTCGTGCGGTAGACATTCTGTTTGGCGCGACGGACGGCCAGATCGGCCCGGAATGTGTTAAAGCGTTCCACCAGCCCAAGGCCGGCGACGCGGGTTGTGTTTGCATAGGCCATGTTCGTCTCTCTTTCGGTTCTGCTCATTGCTTGGCGCCCGTTGTTAGCGCTCTCGCCTTTCATACTTGGCGCAATGCTGCAGATGCACAATACATCGATTGAACAATGCTGCTATGCAGCGAACGCATAGGGAAACAGGTTAAATTTCATGCAGTTGTCGCATTTTTGTGATGTGACGTAGGGTCGCCTTGCGCTTTGCCCAAAACATGGTGAAACCTGAGGGCGGATGCCCGCGATTTGGGCGAAAAGCGAAAACGGCGGGAAAAATCATGAGCGTGACACGCGAAACGGTTCTGGACGCCTTGCGGCAGCTGTCACTGCCTGACGGGGTCGATCTGGTGACGAGCGATATGATCCGCGCCCTGGTTGTCGACAAGGATTCGGTCCGTTTCGTCATCGAAGCGCCCGATCCCGAAACCGCCGGCCGGATGGATGGCGTGCGTCGTGCCGCCGAGGCGACCGTGAGGTCGCTGCCCGGCGTCAGCGCGGTTTCGGTGGTCCTGACCGCACATGGTCCGTCGCTCAAGGCACCCGCAGCCGCGCCGCCCAGCCTCAAGATTGGTGGTCACCCCAAACCGCAGGCCGGTCCGCTGCCGGTTGCAGGGGTTGACCGTATTCTTGCCATCGCGTCGGGCAAGGGCGGCGTCGGCAAATCCACCGTCGCGTCCAACCTTGCGGTGGCGCTGGCACGGCAGGGTCGCAGCGTCGGTCTGCTGGATGCCGATATATACGGTCCCAGCCAGCCAAGGATGATGGGGGTCAGCAAACGACCCGCATCACCCGATGGCAAAACGATCATCCCGTTGCAGGCGCATGGCGTGACCATGATGTCGATCGGTCTGATGATGGATCCGGACAAGGCCATAGTCTGGCGTGGTCCGATGCTGATGGGGGCCCTGCAGCAAATGCTGGGACAGGTGGAATGGGGCAAGCTGGAAGTGCTGATCGTCGACCTGCCGCCCGGAACCGGCGATGTGCAACTGACGCTCTGCCAGAAAACCCGGCTGACCGGCGCGATTGTCGTCAGCACGCCGCAGGATGTTGCACTTCTGGACGCGCGCAAGGCGCTGGACATGTTCCGCACGCTGAACACGCCGGTTCTGGGGCTGATCGAAAACATGTCGACATATGTCTGCCCCAACTGCGGGCACGAGGCGCATATCTTTGGCCACGGCGGTGTCGCCGCTGAGGCGAAAAAGATGGGGCTGCCGTTTCTGGCCGCTTTGCCGATCGACCTCGAGACCCGGCTGGCGGGCGACGCCGGCACCCCGATCGCTGCCGGACAGGGTGCCATGGCCGAGGCCTATGCGCAGCTTGCCAAGGGTCTGATCGCTGGTGGCATCGCCTGAGGGCGCATCTGGGATTGTCTGGAACTTGAGCTCCTGAAACCCGCAAAATGCCAATTTGCCGGGTGAGTCGCATGCAAGCCGAATCAATCACCCGTGATTCTGCCGTGAATTGGCCAAGAACAGCCAAATCCGGGCAGTACTAATGTGTTTGAAGCAAGATATATTTGACTCCATGCGCTACTTTCCATGAAATGGCGCTGCAAGTTGGCAACAATTTGAACCAATTAAAAATACCATATCTAGCGGTCAAATTTTCTTTATCCACAATGAGTGCCCAATATCAGGCGTTTTCGATCTTGTTTTCCTGGCGTTTCGCAATCGCAATGTTCCAAAAGGTTCCATCATTTCGAAATGATGGAACCTTTTGGAACATTGCGATTGCGAAACG
>JBBKXP010000340.1:0-27656 GCA_037969545.1 Paracoccaceae bacterium
ATCGGATAACACGAGAGCGCAAAGCCGACGACCGCGATGCTGGCGGGCGACCCCTTGCGGGAGGTGTCGGACACCAACCCGTTCGCCGGGTTCACATTTTCGGGGAAATAGTCGAATGCAGCCCGTTGGCATCCTTCGATCAGCGCCGCGTCGGACAGATTGGCGGGAGTATCAGGCACCTTCGGCAAACTCCTGCCGGATCGCGGTAATGCCGTCGGCGCGCAGTGCCAGTGCGGCATGGCCGCCACCGTCGCAATATTCGCAGAAATGCGGAACATCCTCGCACTCGCCGGTCGGATCGGATTGGAATTCGGCAACCATTTCGTGCCCTTTCACTGTAATTGATTACAACATGACCCGTTCTGGGCCGGTTGAAACCGCTTTCGAACCGTGGTCACACTAATTTGCAGATCCGCCTCAGCCCGGGCAGCCGAATCCCACAGCCGGGCTTGGACGATACCTGGCATCCGTGTGTCTGTCGTCGCCATCGATTTGATGCGGCACGTCGGTTTCGGTTGGCCTTGGACAAAAGGCGGGCCGGATCGCGTTTTCACGCCGCAGGCGGCATGGGCGTGCCGACCAGAAACATTGCCGAGGCGATCGGTCGTCGTCTGAACCTGTCTGCTGTCCCACTGCCGCCCTCGGCTGCGGCAGACCACTCCGGTTTTCCGGGCCATGTCTGCGTCTCCGATATCCAAGCGTCAAGCGCCGCGACAAGCGACCCTCTTGACTGACAGCCGGACGCCTCATGTCAGAGTGTAACGACGATCTTGGCCGCCGATAGGCCCTCTTTCTGGCGCTCAAAGGCAGGTTGAATCGCCTCCAGCCCATGGCCGACGACCAAGGGCGTTGCGGCGACGGACTGGCCCGAGCGCAGGGCCCCGGGCAGGAAGCCTTGATAGATTGCGGGGCCGAGGTCGGTGTCCATCAGGGCCGCTCCCCAGATCGAACTCAGCCGCATGCCCTTGCGTTTCGCTGCGATCCACATGCCGCCACAGCCCGTAATCATCTTCGGCACCACCCTGGTGATCATCGTCCAGAGATTTGGGTGGTCGGGGATCGCGTCGATGTCAACCGGATACGTCGCGACCGCCACTTTTCAATTGCCTTCACAGCTGCCGAGGACCGCTATGCAGGCAAGGGCAGAGCCTTTCCCAATCGCCATTGCACCAGCCATCTTGTGCCCGCCAAGTGCTCACGCGATCCGGGCGGAAACGTCGGAACCGTTGTAGTCGTGGGCCTCGTCCGCCCCGAGATCCTTCAAATAGGCAGAGTTTCGCGGTGAGGCGGTCGTGACAACCCTGTGGCCCGCCGCTTTGGCAAGCTGGATTGCGTCGCAGCCAACGCTGGTCGATCCACCCCAAACCAGCACTATCCGGCCTTGGTCCGTCGGTGCGGATGTTGGCCGCGCCAGCCCCAGTTGATCCGCGCCGAACAGTCCACAGGCCGCCGTCGACAGGGCGAGCGGAAGCACCGCCGCCGCCTCGAACGTCACATCGTCCGGGATCGACGCGGCCATGTGCGCCATCACGTTCGTGTACAACTGGAAAGCGGATTCCGACGCCTTGTTGCGCACCTTTTCCATTCCCGTGGCGTGCCCGACCACGCGGTCGCGAAGTCTGAATCGGGTGACACCCGGACCGACGGCCACAACTTCGCCCGCCAGATCGAACCCCAAGATGATCGGGTATTTCAACCAGCCATAAAGCGGGTTGCCCATCTTTTGCTTGAACCGATCGACCGGATTGATGGCGACGGCGCGGTTGCGCACTTGGATCTGCCCGGCCTCGGGCGGAACGGTGGGTGCTTTGGACACGGTTAGTGCGGCGAAAGGTGCGGTGAGCCAGGCGGCGGAATTTGATGACATGATGTTTCCTATCATTGATAGGTTTCTTTTGTAAGAGGGTCGCTACATGGTAGGAGGTTACACGCCAAACCAAAGAAAAGGACGCCGATCCGTGCTGCCGAAAGACGCAAGAACTGCCACCCCGAGCCGTCGGGACGAAATCCTGAATGTTGCAAGTGAATTGTTCGGCCAGCACGGTGTGCAAGCCGTCACCACAAGGCAAATCGCGCAGGTCGTCGGCATCTCGCAGCCGTCGATCTACGCGCATTTTCCCTCCATCCAGGCGATTCAGGACGAGGTCGGTGCCCGGTCCTTTGCATCTCTGGAGCAGGCGAATGCAGGTACGGCGCGCGAAAGTCCCGAGGCGCAATTGCGCGGTGCGATCCGACGCTACCTCGATTTCGGGATGGCGCACCCGCAGGCCTACCGGATCGCCTTTATGATGGAACACGCCACGGCCGTCGGAAAGTCGAAGGCGCAGGATATGAGGTCATTTGCAGCGAAAGATCATCCGGGGCTGCGCGCGTTCGGGCATTTGCTGCGGATCGTCACGCTTAACCGCCCGGATCTTTCCGCCGCCACGATCCAGATCAGATCACAGTGCCTCTGGGCGACGCTGCACGGGCTCGTCTCATTGCTCCTCGCGCGCCCCTTCTTTCCTTGGGCGGACCGCGACGGGCTGCTGGACGCCCACTGCAAGCTGGCCTGGGATATGGTTTTTGTCTGAAGGGCGAACGTTCAGGCCGTCAACCGGTCTATCAGGTCCAGCAGCTGGTGGCGTTCGGCGTCCGACAACGGGGCGAATGTCGCCTCTAGCATCGCCAGCGCCACCACGTTCGCCTGCGCCAACACGTGTTCAACCGCTGGCGTCAGGCGGTGAACCAAAGACCGCCCCGCGCCTTGAGGTCCATGGCTACGGGCAACCAATCCTGATCCTGCACGGCGGTGGCGGTCCGCGCTTGGCTGAACTGGCCTCCATCGCTTCCCTTGCGAACTTCTATTTGCGGATGCGGCGCAAGATCGACCTTCAGGACGTTCGGGTCGTCGGTTCATCCATCGGTGGCTGGATCGCGAGCGAAATGGCGCATGGGTGAAACCGGTGTTGGGCGCCCATGGCCGGGATGTTTGCGACAGCCAGATTCAGAGACGCCAGGACCGGTCGTTTGCAAGTTCCGTGAAAACCGCATCCCAGGAATTTCAGCAGATTGGCTGTTTCCGTGCCGGTCCCTTTGGCGTAAGACCCCGGCAATGCGGAGAAGAAGACGCGCCTCATCCGGGGCCATCCGCATTGACGGAGACGATACAGTATGACCCCCTTCGCCATCGCCGGTGTGCAGATGTACGTGAATGCCATGCAATCCAATGTCGAAGGCATGCTGCATCGTCTTGACGTTGTCATGGCGCGCTTTCCCTGGACCCAGATGGTGCTGTTCAGCGAACTGTCGCCGTTCGGCCCGCTGCATCAGTTTGCCTTGCCCGAGGACAATGACCCGCTCAAGCAGTTTTGCGATGCTGCGCGCCGCCACAGGGTGTGGCTGATCCCCGGTTCGATGTTCATCAAGAACGCGGCCGGTCAGATTCATAACCGGTCCTACGTGATCAATCCCGACGGCGATATCGTGACCAGCTATGCCAAGATGTTTCCGTTTCTGCCCTACGAAGTCGGCGTCACTGCTGGAGAGGAATTCTGCATCTTTGATATTCCCGACGTGGGCCGTTTCGGGCTGTCGATCTGCTATGACATGTGGTTTCCCGAAACCACCAGGCAACTGACCAGTCAGGGGGTCGAGGTGTTGTTGCATCCGGTGCTGACCGGCACTACCGACCGCGACGCCGAACTGGCCATCGCCCGCGCCACGGCGGCACAATTCCAGTGCTACATCATTGATGTTAACGGTCTTGGGTCGGGTGGCGTCGGCCGGTCCTGCATCGTCGATCCGACATCGCTTGTCCTGCACCAGAGCCAAGGCCAGGAGGACATGTTTCCGATCGAGGTTGACCTGAGCATGGTTCGCCGTCAACGTGAGACCGGCATGAAGGGTTTAGGACAGGTTCTGAAAAGTTTCCGCGACAGATCGGTGGATTTCTCGGTTTACGACCGGGTCAGCGGCACAGATGCCTACCTGAAAACGCTTGGCCCTTTGACAATTCCGCAACAGGGGTCACGGGCCGGGCTGCATGTGGAACCGACGACGATCACCGCGACCGACGCCCACTATGATCCGTTGGGGCAGCATGGCGGTACGCCGGTTCTGGGCAAGACACCAATAGCAGGCTGATAGTCGGACCCCCGGCGCGGGCCAGGTCCCGCATCCGTGGTTCCGGTCGCCAGTCGCGGACAGAAAAGAGCGACCGATGCATTCGATCCACGACTATTATTCTGCGATTCAATTGCGGACAGACCGCTGGAGCGCACTGCGCGACATTGCGGCAAATCTTGCCCTTAAAACCGGCAATGGCAAGATTGCCAAGCTGCGCAAGGCCACGGTTGAACTGTTTGATTCACTGGCCCTGATCGAACCTTACTGGGCGTTTCCCGGCATGGCCGCATTCGATCACATGCGGCGCCAGTTTGAGCATGGTAAATTCGACGATCTGGCTTTTGGCGTCCAGCGGGTCACCCGGGCCCTGACAACGGGCGCCTATCGCCGCCGCAGCATCCCGCTGGAACGGGATTCCATCGACAGCGACGAACAGGACGACGAGGCGCTGCTGTCGCCCGAAGCCCGGGCAATGACGAAACATTACTTTGAAGTTCTGATCGTCGACGATGTGAACGAGCAACAGGAACGCTGGCTGAAGAAAAACGTCACCGGGATGCGCCGTGCCGAAGACCCGTTCATTTACGAGGCGATCGTGGTCCCGAGCCTTGAGGACGCGCTGGTGGCGGTGTTGTTCAATCACAACATTCAGGCCATCGTCGTGCGCCCCGGCCTGACGCTGAAATCGAAGCTAGATCATCAGATGCTGGGACGGTTCCTGAACCGGGCCGGACGGCAGGAAGAAATCGACGCCCTGCAAACCGAAAACTATGGACCCGAGTTGTGCCGGCTGATCGCCCGGGTCCGACCGGAGTTGGACGCCTACCTTGTCACTGAACGGTCGGTGGAGGAAATCGCCGGCCTCGATCTGGGGATATGCCGGCGGGTTTTCTACAATCAGGAAGACTTTATGGAGTTGCACCTGAACATTCTGCGCGGGGTTCAGTCACGCTACAAGACGCCGTTCTTTACCGCCCTGGTCGAGTATTCCAAACAGCCGACGGGCGTGTTTCACGCGATGCCGATCAGCCGGGGCAAGTCGATCACCCGCAGTCACTGGATACAGGACATGGGGGCGTTTTATGGCCCCAACATCTTTCTGGCCGAAACCAGCGCCACCTCGGGTGGGCTCGACAGCCTGCTGGAACCGCACGGCCCGATCAAAGAGGCGCAGGAACTGGCCAGCCGGGCGTTCGGGTCCAAGCAGACGTTTTTTGCCACCAACGGCACCTCGACCTGCAACAAGATTGTCGTGCAGGCGCTGGTGCGTCCCGGCGATTTCGTTCTGGTCGTCCGCGATTGCCATACATCGCATCACTACGGCATGGTCCTTTCAGGGGCGCAGGTTGTCTACCTCGACAGCTATCCGCTGAATGAATATTCGATGTACGGCGCGGTGCCGCTGCGCGAGATCAAGCATCAGTTGCTGAAACTCAAGGCGGCGGGCAAGCTGGACCGCGTCCGCATGTTGTTGCTGACCAACTGCACCTTTGACGGCATCGTCTATAACGTTGAACGGATGATGGAGGAATGTTTGGCGATCAAGCCGGACCTGATCTTTTTGTGGGACGAGGCATGGTTTGCGTTTGCCCGGTTCAACCCGACCTACCGCCAACGGACGGCGATGAATGCAGCGGCCGTCCTGCGCGAGCGTTTCAAAACCAGGGCCCATGCCGCCGCCTATGTCGCGCAACAAGAGACGTTGAAAGGGGGCGACGACGAAACGCTGTTGAATACCCGTCTGATTCCGCCGCCGGATGCGCGGGTGCGGGCCTATGCGACCCAGTCGACGCACAAGACTCTGACGTCATTGCGGCAGGGGTCGATGATCCACGTCAACGACCAGGACTTCAAAGGCGAGGTCGAACAGTCGTTCCACGAAGCCTATATGACCCACACGTCGACCTCGCCCAACTATCAGATCATCGCGTCACTGGATGTCGGGCGGCGGCAGGTCGAGTTGGAAGGGTTTGAATTCGTCCAGCGCCAGATCGAGGCGGCGATGTCGATGCGGCGTGCGATTTCCGACCATCCATTGCTGGCCAAGTATTTCACCGTGCTTACTGCGGGTGACATGATCCCTGAACATCATCGCGAAAGCGGCGTGACCAGCTATTACGACAGCGAACAGGGCTGGACAGACATCTGGGACTGTTGGGAGAACGACGAATTCGTGCTTGACGCAACCCGGGTCACGCTGGCCGTTGGCGGCACCGGCTGGGATGGCGATACCTTCAAGACCCAGATTCTGATGGATAAATACGGTATCCAGATCAACAAGACGTCGCGCAATACGGTCCTGTTCATGACCAACATCGGCACGACCCGGTCGTCGGTCGCCTATCTGATCGAAACGCTGGTCGAAATCGCCAAGGGATTGGACGATCTGCTGGATGACGCGTCACGGATGGAGCGCCTTTCGTTTGACCGTCGGGTCAAGAACCTGATGCAGGACTTGCCGCCGCTGCCTGACTTCAGCCGTTTTCACGATGCTTTCCGGGCTGATGACGTCACCGCCGAAGGTGACATCAGGACTGCGTTTTTCCTTAGCTACGACGATAACAATTGCGACTACCTTGACCTGAACGGCGCTCTCAAGGCTGCGATGGATTCCGGCGAAACGGTGGTTTCGGCCTCTTTCATCATTCCCTATCCGCCAGGGTTCCCGATCCTGGTGCCGGGGCAGGTCGTGAGTCAGGAAATCCTTGCGTTCATGCGTGCCCTTGATGTCAACGAAATTCACGGATACCGCGCCGATCTTGGTCTGCGGGTATTTACATCGGATGCCTTGGCCCGGCTGGTCAAGGCGAAACCTGCAATTGCGGCCGAGTAGGAAAGGAAAACAGACATGACGACAGCGGTACTGAAGAATATATCCGAGATCCGGCGGTTCTTTCACCGGAACGAAGAACCGATCTACTTTATTTCGGCGACAAATTTCAACCTGCTTGGCCTTGATGAGTGGGTCAAGAATTTCAAGTATATCTGCTATATCGATTGCTACGGCGGCAAGCATCCGAATGTTTTTTGCCCATCCGAACAGCCGCACGCGGAATTTCAAAGCATCGAAGACATCAATAACTATTTGCTGCAGCACAAGGAAGTCATCGACTTTATCAAGCGGCGCGGCGGCAAGCCAAAGTTCGTGTTTCTGATGTTCGACGAAGAAACCGAGCGGCTGTCACGGGAACTGGGCGCTGATGTCTGGTTTCCCAAGGCCAAGTTGCGCACCAGCATGGACAACAAGATCGAAACGGTCCGCATCGGCAACAAGGCAGGCGTGCCCTCGGTGCCCAACGTGCTGGCCGAGGTCAAGGATTATGCCGGTCTGAAAAAGACCTGCGAAAAGGCCGGGATCGGGCACGATCTGGTGCTGCAATCGGCCTTTGGTGACAGCGGCCATACCACGTTCTTTATCAAGTCCGAGGCCGATTTCCGTCGCCATGAAAGCGAGATCGTCGGTCAGGGCGAAATCAAGATCATGAAGCGGATCGATTGCCGGGGATCGGCGATTGAGGCATGCGCCACCAAGGAAGGCACGATCGTCGGCCCCCTGATGACCGAGCTGGTCGGTTTCAAGGATCTGACGCCCTATCGCGGCGGCTGGTGCGGCAATGAAATCCTATCGACGGCATTTCCGCCCAAGGTGCGCGAAAAAGCCCGCGATCTGACGTTCAAATTCGGCGAACAGCTGCGTAAGGAAGGTTATCGCGGCTATTTCGAGTTGGATTTCCTGATCGACAAGAAAACCGGCGATCTGTGGCTTGGGGAATTGAATCCGCGGATCACAGGTTGTTCGTCGATGACCAACCACGCCGCCTTTGCGCATGCCGATGCGCCACTGTTCCTGTTTCACCTGCTGGAATTCTCGAAGAAGAAATTCAAGCTGGATGTGGACGAACTGAATGCCCGCTGGGCCGACCCCGAAATGATCGACAGTTGGTCGCAGATGGTGATCAAGCACACGGCGGACAGCGTTGATATCTGCACCACTTCGCCGGAAACCGGGATCTACAAGATGCTGGATGACGGTCGGGTGGTGTTTGACCGGTTCGACTATCACCGCCGTGCCGTGGAGTCCGAGAACGAGGCGTTTTTCCTGCGCATCCTGCAGCCCGGCGACTATCGCTACGAGGGGGCCGACATCGGTATTCTGGTCACCCGTGGCCGGTCGATGACAAAGTCGTTCCAGTTGAACGAGCGCGCCAAAAAGTGGATCCACGGGATCAAGCAAAGCGTCGCCGGCCAACCCCTGGCGGTTGCGGCAGCGGGGCCCGCGCTGGCCGATCCGGCCTTCAAGATCATGTAGGGATACCAGTCAGGCCATGCTGTGGCGCGCTTTTGCAGAAGACATGCCCGGCCCGAAATGGGCCGGGCTGTTTCACGAATACTGGCCCGACTACCGGACATGGTGGTTGCGGGAAGGCGAAAGCGCGCGCCCGACCTACCACCAGTGTCGCAGCGCGATCGTGCGTCACATGCCGGAAATCGCGCCACTCTATGACGCATTGTGCGAACTGGCCGGGGGCGGCGATCTGGCGGCGCGGTTCCTCAGCTTTTATTGCCCACCGCCCTATCTTTCGGGGTGCAGTCAGGCGGTCTGGTCGGGTGCCGAACCAGTTCTTGTGCGCAACTACGACTATCAGGCCAGCGCGTTCGACAGCCTGACACTCAACACCTGCTGGCAGGGCCGCAGGGTGATCGGGACCAGCGACGGGCTTTTCGGACTGGTCGACGGGATGAACGATGCGGGTCTTGCGCTATCGCTGACCTTTGGTGGCCGGCGGGTTGTCGGGCAAGGCTTTGGGGTGCCGCTGATCCTGCGCTATGTCCTGCAGACCTGCACAACGGCGCAGGAAGCCGGTGCGGCACTGGCCCGGATTCCGACGCACATGAGCTATAACGTGACCGCGCTGGACGCGAAACGCAGCTATCTTACCGTGATGATGGCCCCCGACCGACCGGCAATCATCACCCATGCGGCGGTGGCGACAAACCATCAGGAAAATGTCGAATGGGTCAGCCATGCCCGGCTGACGGCGACAGTGGAACGCGAGCGGTTCCTGTTGCAAAGGATGGCCTTGCACCGCGACCCCGAAGACAAGTTCATCGGCGCGTTTCTGAAGCCGCCCTTGTATTCGACCGCGTTCGCGCAGGGTTTCGGGACGCTTTACACGGCCGTCTACCGGCCGCGAAAGCGCGAGATGGAGATCCGTTGGCCGGGCACGGTCTGGCCATTTGCGATGGACAATTTTCAGGATGGCGGTCGCCGGGTGCAGATTCCGGGTGCTGCCTGAGACCGGTTTTGTAGCCGCGTCATACTGCAGACTGATTTGATCACGGCTTCAGTCCGGGCGCACTGACAGGGCTGTCACCGTCTACAATCCGGCGATGCGTTTCAGGCAACTGCGCATGACGGCGCCTTCGTCTGCCGACAAGCCTTGCATCAGGCGATGGTCGAACCGGCGGGCCTCGGCGCTCAGGTCGTCATATGCTGCAGCGCCGGCGCGGGTCAGGGTCAGCGTCTCGTGCCGCCGGTCGTCGGGCCGTTCGGTGCGGATCAGGAACCGCTTGGCGGCAAGCGCCGCAACCGCCCGGCTGACCTTGGTCTTGTGAACACGGGCGCGGGTACAAATCTCTTTGGCGGTCATGTCGCCATAGCGACCCAGATGGAAAACCACCCGCCATTCGGTTTGCAACATCCCGTAACGGGCTTTGTAATAGCGTTGGAATTCAAGGCTCGAGGCAACCGCCGCCTGATTGAGCAGGTAGGGCAGAAAATTCTGCAGGTCAAAATCGGCGGTTTCATCCATAGGACGAAATTATCCGTTGTTAGTTACAAAAACAACTAATATCCCACGGTATCGACTGAAAGGAGCCGGGACATGAACAAGGATATCAGGGTGAACGCCCTGCGCAGCGCCCCTACGCCGGTTGGCACGCACCCGGGTTACATGCCCGGTTTCGGCAACGATTTCGAGACCGAGGCTTTGCCGGGCGCACTGCCCCAAGGCATGAATTCGCCGCAGAAATGCGCCTATGGTCTTTATGGCGAACAGTTGAGCGGCACGGCCTTTACCGCCCCCAACCATCAGAACGAACGCACATGGTGCTATCGTATCCGCCCATCGGTCAAACACACGCATCGGTTTAGCAAAATCGACTTGCCCTATTGGAAATCCGCGCCGCACGTCGACCCGGACGTGGTGAGCCTTGGTCAGTATCGGTGGGATCCGCTACCGCATGCGGCGCAGCCCGAGACCTGGCTGACCGGCATGCGCACGATGACGACGGCGGGCGATGTGAACACGCAAGTCGGGATGGCAAGCCATATCTATATGGTCACGGAAAGCATGATCGATTCCTATTTCTATTCCGCCGACAGCGAATTGCTGGTCGTGCCACAGGACGGGCGGTTGCGGTTCTGCACCGAACTGGGGGTCATCGACCTGGAACCGCAGCAGATCGCGATTCTGCCGCGCGGGTTGGTCTATCGGGTCGAGGTGGTGGCCGGCCCCTGTCGCGGGTTCGTTTGCGAAAACTATGGCCAGAAATTTGCGCTGCCGGGGCGCGGCCCGATCGGTGCCAACTGCATGGCGAACCGGCGTGATTTCAAGACCCCCGTGGCGGCCTTCGAGGACCGGGACGCGCCCAGCATCGTGACCGTCAAATGGTGCGGACAGTTTCATGAAACGAAGATTGGCCACAGCCCGCTGGACGTGGTCGCATGGCATGGCAATTATGCGCCCGTCAAATACGACTTGCGCACTTATTGCCCGGTGGGCGCGGTGCTGTTCGACCATCCCGATCCGTCGATCTTCACCGTGCTGACAGCACCCAGCGGTGTCGAGGGGACGGCCAACATCGACTTTGTGCTGTTTCGCGACCGCTGGATGGTCGCTGAAAACACGTTCCGTCCACCGTGGTACCACAAGAACGTGATGTCGGAACTGATGGGCAACATCTACGGGATCTATGACGCCAAGCCCAAGGGGTTCGTCCCCGGCGGGATGTCGCTGCACAACATGATGCTGCCGCACGGGCCGGACCGGAACGCCTTTGAAGGAGCGAGCAATGCCGACCTGAAGGCCGAGAAACTGGCCGATACCATGTCGTTCATGTTCGAGACCCGGTTCCCGCAGCATCTGACGCGGTTTGCTGCGCAAGAGGCCCCTTTGCAGGATGATTACATCGATTGCTGGGCCGATCTGGACAAGAAATTCGACGGCACGCCGGATTTGAAGTAGGGTTGTCAGATATCAAAAGGATCCCTGAAAAATGTACGCAGAATGTTTTCTGATGCCGGTCAAGACGGCGCAAAAGGACCAATACAAAAAGTTCGCGACGATCAGTGGTAAGGTCTTCAAAGAAAATGGTGCCCTGAGCGTCACCGAATGCTGGGCCGTCGACGCGCCGATGGGCAAGGTCACTTCGTTTCCGCGGGCCGTCCAACTGGCCGGAGATGAGACGGTGGTCATCTCGTGGATCACCTTTCCCGACAAGGCGACGCGCGATGCGGCGGTCAGCGCGACAATGGCCGACAAGCGGGTGTCAGACGTCATGAACGACATTCCTGTCGATGGCCGACGCATGGTTTTTGGCGGCTTCGAATCCATCGTGGCGCTGTAAGACCTTACGGCGAGGGAAAACCGAATGCCCCTGCATAAATCCTGGGTCGCCAGCGCCAATGCGCCCGACCATCCGTTTCCGCTGAACAACCTGCCGTGCGGGGTCTTTTCGGTTGACGGAGACGATCCGCGCTGCGGCGTCGCCATCGGGGACATGATCCTTGATGCGGCGGGTCTGGCAAACGCCGGTTTGGTCGATTTCGGTGATGTGTTCGACTTGCCGTTCTGGAATGATTTCATGGAGCTGGGGCCGGCGGCATGGGACGCCCTGCGCGATCAATTGACCGACATGCTGGGCGAAAAATCGCGCGACCGCAGGTTGGTCGAACCACATCTGGTCGCGATGGACGCGGCAAGCCTGCACATGCCCGTCGCCGTATCGGAATACACCGACTTTTACGCCGGGCGGCACCATGCGACCAATGTCGGCACCATGTTCCGGGGGGCTGAAAACGCCCTGCCGCCGAACTGGCTGCATATTCCCATCGGCTATAACGGACGGGCCAGCACGGTGGTCGTCAGCGGGACCGAGATCATCCGGCCCAAAGGCCAGACCAAGGCGGCGGATGCAGAGATGCCGACGTTTGGGCCGACGCGGCGGCTGGATATCGAACTGGAACTGGGGGCTGTGGTCGGCGGCAATACCGAGATGGGCGACACGCTGAGCGTTGCCCAGGCGGATCGGATGATATTCGGCTATGTCCTGCTGAACGACTGGTCGGCGCGCGATATTCAGGCCTGGGAATACCAGCCGCTTGGCCCGTTTCAGGCCAAGGCATTCGCGACCTCGATCAGCCCTTGGATCGTGACCGCCGCCGCGCTGGACCCGTTTCGCTGCGCCACGCCAGCGCGCGAAGTGCTGCTGCTGCCGCACCTGATCGAGCCCGGTCCGATGCTGTTCGACATCGACTTGTCGGTCACGATGCAACCGGCGGGTGCCGAAACCGCGACGACGATTTGCCGCACCAATTACAAAGAGATGTATTATTCCGCCGCCCAGCAACTTGCGCATCACGCGTCAAGCGGTTGTGCGATGAATGTCGGTGACCTGCTGGGTTCCGGCACGATCTCGGGGCCGGAAAAGGATAGCCGGGGCAGCCTGCTGGAACTGACGTGGGGCGGCAAGGAACCACTGACGCTCGACACCGGCGAAACCCGGACTTTCCTTGAAGACGGCGACACCATGTCATTGCAGGGGGCGGCGATGGGTGATGGATATGTCATCGGTTTCGGCAATTGCACCGGGACGATCCTGCCCGCCCGTGATCTGAAAACCTGATCTTTGCGAGGTCTGTAATGCAACGGCTTACAGGTAGGTAATTCCCCGAAATCGGTCGGCCTGCATTTGTGACAGGTCTGCCAAGAAGGGAATTGGCGGAACGGCGCCCATGAGCGCGCCGCCGTATGGAGCGCCAAAATACTTGGGCGCCCGTGATCAATTCATCGGCGCGCCACCTTCGGCCTTGCGGCGGGAAACGTAGGCATCCAGCGCCTCGGCGATGTCGGGATCAAGCGGCGGTGCGACATGTTCGGTCAGCACCTGTTTCCAGATCGTGTTGGCGCGTTCGCGGGTCTGAACGCCGCCATTTTCCAGCCATTGGCCGTGGTTGTCCCAGTTCGAAACCAGCGGTGTGTAGAACGCGGTTTCATAGCGCTGCATCGTGTGATCGGATCCAAAGAAGTGCCCGGCCGGGCCGACGTCGCGGATCGCCTCGACCGCCAGCGTCGCCGGAGTGACCTCGATCGGATCGAAATAGGCCGCCATCATCCCCAGCATTTCGGCGTCGATGATCAGCTTTTCAAAGCTCGCCGTCAGACCGCCGTGCATCCAGCCCGCCGCGTGGTTGATCAGATGCGCCCCGCCCAGCATCGCGCCCCAAAGCGACATCTGCGATTCGTAGGCTGCCTGCGCGTCGACCTCGTTCGCCGCGGTCACGTTGGACGACCTGAACGGCACGCCGATGTGGCGGGCCAACTGCCCCGAGGCCTGCGCCGCCTTGGCGTATTCGGGGGTGCCGAATGCGGGCGATCCGGTGCGCATGTCGACGTTCGAGGTGAACCCGCCATACATCACCGGCACGCCGGGTCGCACGATCTGGGTCAGCACGATTCCGGCGAGGGCTTCGGCGTGTTGCTGGACCAGCGCCCCGGCGATCGTGACGGGCGACATCGCCCCGGCCAACGTGAACGGAGTGATCGCCAGCACTTGCCCGTGACCCGCCAGCGCGATCAGCCCTTCGGCCATTGGCACGTCGAGTTGCAGGGGCGAGTTGGTGTTGATGATCCCCAGCAGGGTCGGGCGGTCGCGTAGCCCATCCGGGGTCGTGCCCATCGCAATCGCCGCCATCTCGATCCCGTCCATCGTGCGGGCGAGACCAAGGCTTTGGGTTTGCCAGTTCTTGTCCAAATGGGTGATCTGGGCGCGGTAGATGTCCAGATGCCGGGTATTGGCAGGCAGATCGAGCGGTTCGAAGGGGCAACCACCTTCTTGATGCAGGATGTTCAACGACTGGATGACTTTCAGGTAATCGCACATTTCGGCGTAAGTGCCGTCGCGTTTGCCGCGGTCATTATCCATGACATAGGCTGGTCCGCCGACGCTGGCGAAAATGAGGTCGTTGCCGCCAAGCCGCAGTTCATGCGCCGGGTTGCGGGCAGCAAGTGTGAAACTGGCAGGGACGGTTTGCAGGTGCGCAGCGACCATATCGGGATCGAGGTGGACCATGTCGGCTTTGACCGTTCCCCCGGCTTTGCGGTACAGATCGCGGGCGGGCGGATGCAATACCCTGATGCCGATCTCGGCCAGCACCCGACCGGCGGCCTGATGGATTGCTGCGACCTGATCGTCGCTGATCACCCGGATCGGGTCATAGGGGCGGCTGATCTGGCGGAATGGCGATTGCGCTATGCCGCCGGTCTGACGGGCAGCGCGGCGGTTGGCACGGGTCATTGGGCGGCCTTTGCGGCGGCCAGTTCGCGGCCAGAAAACGGTGCGTCGCGGCCAATGTGAATATCGGCGCGGGCGACCCCAACCTCGCGTGCGGTGCGGTGCGCCTGATAGACGGCATGGGCAATGGCCCCGGGGGCAAGGGCGTCGCCGGTCAGCTGCAGGCCAAAGTCGTGCCGCGTGGCGGCGAGGGCGTCGTACAGGGCGCTGCCGCCGGCCCGCTGACCAACGATGACAAGGCTGCGGGCGGTGAGTTCGCGTGCCTCGCCACTGAATATCTGTTCCAGTCGCAGGGTCTCGCCGTCAAACCCGGTGACGATTTCTGAGGTGCGCAGGGCGATGCCGGCCTTGGCCAGCGCGCTGTGCATCCCCGGCTGTTCGTTGGTCATGAAACCCCACGCGCCCGCCGCGCCGGCTGTGGTAATATAGGTGACAGGCAGGCCAAGCGCGGCAAGTGACTCCGCCACCGCTGTTCCCAGATAGTAGTTGTCGAAATCGAAAACCGCGACCGGCCCTTCGGGGACGACTCCTGCCGCCAGATCGTCGGGTGTGTAGATGCGTGGCGCGTCCGACCCCGGCATCGGCAGTTCATTGGCCCCACACAAATTCGTCGTCCAGCGCGCGCCGGTTGCAATGATCACCTGATCGGCGCCGAAATCGGCAATCTCCGCGGGGCCCATGTCACTTTGCGAAAACAACGACACGTTGGGCAATTTGCGCAATTGCCCTAGCCGGTAATCCGCCACCCGGACCCATTGGCGCAGGCCGGGCAGTGTGGATTCATAGATCAGGCGGCCGCCGAAATCGTGCCGCTTTTCGGCGATGGCAACGTCAAAGCCGCGCCGCGCCAATGTCAGCGCCGATTCCAATCCCGCCGGGCCGCCGCCGACCACCAACGCCTGACCCTTGGTGTCGCGCGTCACGATCTCGGGGTGCCAGCCGCGCCGCCATTCCTCGCCTGCTGTCGGGTTCTGGGTGCAGCGGACCCAGACGCCATCGTGCCACGACGAAATGCAGATATTGCAACCGATGCATTCGCGGATATCGTCTTCGCGCCCTTCATCGATCTTGTTGGGGAGGAACGGGTCAGCGATTGACGGTCGTGCGCCGCCGATCAGGTCAAGCACGCCGCGTTTGATCATCCCGACCATCGTGTCGGGAGAGGTGAACCGGCCGACACCCACGACCGGCTTTCCGGTTACGGTTTTCATGAAACTGACGATGGGCTCATGGCTCCCCTCACCCGAAAACCGCGATGGCGAACAATCATAGGCCGAATAATCCATCTTGACGTCAAAGAGGTCGGGGGCATCGCGCAAAAGGCCGATAACCTCATGCGCCTCGCTTTCGGCTACTGCGGATGGTCGCGACCGCAGTTCCTGCATCGACATGCGCAGGGCGACGGCACAGCGGCCGTGCGTCGCCTCGCGTACCGCGTCGATCAATTCGGCAACCAGCCGCACCCGGTTGGCGACCGAGCCGCCGTAAGCGTCGGTGCGTTTATTGTAGTCGTCCAACAGGAATTGATAGGGCAGATAGCCCATCCCGGCATAGACATAGAGGATGTCGAACCCGGCCCGTTCGGCCATCACCGCTGCATCGGCATGCCAGCGGATCAGGTCGCGAATATCGGCAGTGTCCATCACCTTGGGTCGTTGCGCCGACATGAAGCCGACATGCGTCGCCATCCACGGCACGCCCGAGGGCGACAGCGGTGCCATCCGGCTGGTGCGGTTCACCGCCGCCGCGCCGCCATGCCAAAGCTCGACTCCTGCCAGGGCGTCATGGGCATGCACCGCCTCGGTCATCACCGCATGAGCGCGGATATCTGTTTCGTCCCAGAGGGTGGCGAACGGAAACGGTGAATCGTCGGACGACGGGTCGACCGAACAGGCGCCGGTGCAGACCACACCCCAGCCGCCCTCAGCCTTCATCCCCCGGAACGCGGCGCGGACATGGGGCGCGGCATTGGTCATGCCGCTGGCGTGCGGCACCTGAAAGAACCGGTTCCTGGCGGTTTTCGGGCCAATTCTGATCGGTTCGAACAGGATGTCGTAACGGGGATTGCGAAGGCTTGCGGGGGCGGACATCGGCGCGGCCTCCTTGTTGGCTGATCGTATCATAAGGGTGGCGTTGACCCTAGGTCAAGCCAGCCCATTGCGCGAATCGAATCTTGTTGTATCGTCGTTCAACAGGGGGCTGCCGATGGGACCACGGCCAATTCAGCGCACCGATTTCCCGCACAGCGTGCAGGTAATCGAGAACATCTTTGTGCCGCTGCCTGACGGCACGAGGCTGGCGGCCAAGGTCTGGCGCCCCGTCGGCGACGCGCCCTGTCCGGCGATCCTAGAATACCTGCCCTATCGCAAACGCGACGGCACGCGGTACCGCGATCAGGGGATGCACATGTATCTGGCCGGGCATGGCTATGCCTGCGTGCGCCTTGATATTCGCGGGTCTGGCGATAGCGACGGGCTGATCGACGATGAATATACCGTGCAGGAACAGGTCGATGGTTGCGATGCAATCGCCTGGCTGGCGGCTCAGGACTGGTGTGACGGTCAGGTGGCGATGATCGGCATTTCATGGGGTGGTTTCAATGGCTTGCAAATCGCGGCGCGGCAACCCCCGGCGTTAAAAACCATCATCACGGTAGGCAGCACGGATGATCGCTATGCCACTGACATCCACTTTGTCGGCGGTTGCATTTCCAAGGACAATTTTGACTGGGCGGCGACGATGTTCGCCCACAACGACCTGCCGCCTGACCCGGCGATTGTGGGCGAACGCTGGCGGGATATGTGGCAGGCGCGGTGGGAACATCAGACGCCGTGGATCATCACATGGTTGAACCACCAGCGCCGCGATGCGTTCTGGAAACAGGGGTCGGTCTGCGAGGATTTCAGCGCGATCCGGGTGCCGGTCTATGCGGTCTCCGGCTGGGCCGACAACTACTCGGAAACCGTCCCGCGCCTGCTGGCCGGGTTGCCCGGTCCGCGTCTGGGGCTGGTCGGACCCTGGGCGCATTCCTACCCTTACGATGTCGCTGTCGCCCCGGCGATCGGCTGGCTGCAAGAGGTGTTGCGCTGGTGCGATCATTGGCTGAAGGGGGCCGCGACGGGGATCATGGAGGAACCGATGTACCGGCTCTGGATGCAGGACCCGGTGCCGCCGCAGACCTGCTACCTTGAACGGCCGGGCCGCTGGGTGGGCGAAGAAAGCTGGCCGTCGTCGCGGATCGCGATGCGCCGTATGGCCTTGGGCGCGGGCGGCGTGCTGGGCGATGGCGCGACGGGTAAACGCAGCATCTGTTCGCCGCTCTGGGTCGGGCTGAATTCCGGCGAGGTGGGACGCTATGGCGAAGACGCCGACTGGCCCGGCGATCAGCGCGAGGATGACGGCGGGTCGCTGGTCTGGTTGTCCGAACCACTGACCGAACCGCTGGAAATCCTTGGTGCGCCCCTGATCCAGCTGACATTTTCCAGCGACAAGCCGCAGGCGCTGGTGGCCGCCCGGTTGAACCATGTCTGGCCCGACGGGCGGTCGACCCGTGTCGGCATTGGCCTGCTCAACCTGACGCACCGCGACAGCCACGAACACGCGACCGCGCTGGAACCGGGCAAGACCTATGCGACCATCGTCGAAATGGACGACACCGCCTATCATTTTCCCGCCGGGGCGCGGATCGCCGTGGCGCTGTCGACGACCTATTACCCGCTGGTCTGGCCATCGCCCGAATTGGCAACGCTGACCGTCAGTTGCGGGGTTTCCACGCTGGACCTGCCGGTGCGGCCCCTGCAGGACGCGGACGCCAACCTGCGTCCCTTCGATGACCCTGAAGAAGCCGCCGACACGCCTGTTATCGCCGACCCAGTCGCGGGCGGCGCGAAACGCCGGATCACCCGCGACCTGCTGAGCGGGCACATGGCGGTCGATTTCCCGCGCTGGACCTACGCCAAGGAGATGCCCGACATCGCCCAGACTCACATCGGAACCGGCCTTTGCCGGCACGAGATCACCGACGGCGATCCGCTGTCAGCGGTGACGATCACCGACAACCGGGTCGAAATCCACCGCCCCGACGCGACGATCACGCATCATTCGCGCGGCCGCATGTCCTGCGACGCCACCCATTTCATCGTCGAAATGGACCTGACCCTGACCGAAAACGACACCGAGGTTTTCAGCCGCAAGTGGCACGAAAGGATCCCGCGTGACATGGTCTGACCGCCGATGCTGACCTACGCCATCAAGCGCATCCTGCTGGCCGTCGTGATTCTGTGCGCGGTCATGCTGGGGATGTTCGCGATGGTGTTTCTGGTGCCGGGCGACCCGGTGTCGATTGCGCTGGGGCCACGGGCAACCCCCGAACTCAAGGCACTGCTGATTGCCCGGATGGGGCTGGATCAGCCGCTGTTGACCCAGATCTGGAACTTTTTCCGGAATGCCGCGACCGGCGATCTGGGAGTTGATGTCTGGTCCAAACGGCCGGTGCTTGACGTGATATTGGAAGTGTTTCCGCAGACGCTGATCCTTGGGGTGGTGTCGTTGACCTGGGCGCTGGTGCTGGGGATCGCGCTGGGCTGCATGGCGGTGATCTGGCAGGGGACGCTGACCGACCGGTTTTTGGGCGTGCTGTCGGTTTCCATGATATCGGTGCCGTCTTTTGTGATTGCATTGTATTCTCTTTTGATATTTTCGGTCTGGCTCGGCTGGTTGCCCGCCATCGGCGCGGGGGAAAGGGGCGATTGGGGCAGTCAGGCGCGGGCCCTGATCCTGCCGTCGTTCGCCATCGGGATCACATGGGTTGGCTACCTTGCACGGCTGGTCCGGGCGTCGATGCTGGAAGTCATGGGGGCTAACCATATCCGCACCGCCCGCGCCTTTGGCTTGCCGGAACGGCGCGTCGTTTTGCGCTATGCGCTGCGCATTGCCATCGTCCCGACCATCGCGATCATCGCCATCGGGTTCGGGTCGATCCTGTCGTCGGCGGTGTTCGTCGAATCCGTCTTTTCGCGGCCCGGTATCGGCACGCTGATCACCGGGGCGGTGGGCAAGCGCAATTATCCGGTCGTCATGGGAACCGTGCTGTTCATGACCGCGTTCTATCTTTTGGTCGTCACCGTCGCCGATCTGCTTATCGCGCGGCTGGACCCGAGGGTGCGTGATGTCCTCCGCAGTTGATCCTCGTGCCTTAACCGAATCGCTGCCACCGCGCCCACGTACCGCATGGCGCGGGTTGGTGGGCGATCCAATGGGGATTGCGGGGCTGGTGCTGGTCGGGGCGTTCGTGTTGATGGCGGTCTTTGCGCCGGTGCTTGCGCCCTACGACCCGATCACGCTGGACATCCCGAACAAGTTCCATGCACCGAGCCTGTCGCACTGGCTGGGCACCGACCAGTTGGGGCGTGACTTGTTGTCCCGAATCATTTGGGGCGCGCGGATCGCCTTGGGCATTGCGTTGACGGCGACGGGGGTGGCCGGGATAATCGGGCTGCTGCTGGGGCTTGTGGCGGGGTTCGGGCCCCGCTGGCTGGATAGTCTGCTTGTCCTGATATTCGACAGTTTTTCGTCACTGCCGATGATCATGTTCGCGCTGGCGATCATCACCGTGGTCGGGCCGGGGATCCAGACCCTGATCCTGATCATCGTGCTGGTGTCGTTCTCGGGCTATGCGCGGCTGATCCGCGCCCAGACCCTGAGTCTGAAATCCGCCGACTACATTCTGGCGGAACGCACGCTTGGGGCATCGAACGCGCGGATCATCCTGCGGCATCTGCTGCCCAATGTGGTCGGGCCGCTGGTGATCCTGCTCAGTATGGATATCCCGGTGGTGATCATGCTGGAAGCCGGGTTGAGCTACCTCAATCTGGGGGTGCGGCCGCCAACGCCGTCGTGGGGGAATATCCTGTACGACGGCTACACATCGCTGCGGTCTGCGCCTTACATGGTGATCGCGGCAGGGGCGCCGCTGGTTCTGTGCACAATCGGATTCACGTTTCTGGGCGAGGGGCTGCGCGATGCGCTGGACCCGAAGATGCAAGTCAGGGTGCGGCGATGAACCCGCCGCTGTTATCCGTTGAAGACCTTGCCGTGCGTTATGGCGATGTCGCGGCGCTGCGCGGTGTCAGTCTTACGGCGCAAAAGGGTGAGGTGATCGGGATCGTCGGCGAAAGCGGTTGCGGTAAGTCGACGCTTGCGTCTGCCCTGATCGCGTTGCTGCCCGCCAATGCCATTGCAACAGGTGCAGTGCGGCTTGAGGGGCGGGATATTCTGGCGCTTCACGAACGCGACCGCCGCATGGTCAGGGGCGCCGAAATCGCGATGATCTTTCAGGATCCGATGACGTCGTTCAGCCCGGTGCTGACCATCGCCGACCAGCTCTGCGATTTTCAGTATCACCTGAGACTGACTGCGGGTGACAAACATAAGGCAGCGGCGGCGATGCTGGCGCGGGTCGGTATCGCCGACCCCGACATGACGATGCGCCGGTATCCGCACGAGTTGTCGGGCGGAATGCGTCAGCGGGTCGCGGTCGCCGCCGCCCTGTTGATGTCGCCCAAACTGCTGGTCGCGGACGAGCCGACAACCGCGCTGGACGTGACGATGGAGGCGCAGATCCTGCATCTGCTGCGCGAATTGCGGAGCGAAATCGACGGCGCCATCGTCATCATCACGCACCATCTGGGGGTGGTGGGCGAACTGTGCGACCGGGTCTATGTGATGTATGCCGGACAGGTCGTCGAACAGGCGAGTGTCGACGACATCTATCACAACGCCCGCCACCCCTATACCCGTGCCCTGATCGGCTGCGACCCGGCACATCTGGTGGCAAAGACCGCCGTGCTGCCGATCATCGCCGGCCGCCCGCCCGATCTGTCCGCGCCACCGCCGGGGTGCAGTTTCGCGCCGCGTTGCGGGCTGGCTGACGATATTTGCCGCACCACGCCGCCGCCACGGGTGACGATATCGGAAACTCAATCCGCGCTGTGCCACAAGGTATCGCCATGACCGCCCTGTTTGACATGGACCGTCTGCGGGTCGATCTGCCGGTAGGTTCGCGGGGTCTGTTGGGGTTGTTGCCGGGGGCCGGAGCAACGCTGAATATCCTGTCCGACATCACCTTGCAGATCGACGCGGGCGAGACCCTCGGGCTTGTCGGCGAAAGCGGTTCGGGCAAGACGACGCTGGCCCGCGCCATGTTGGGCCTGACCCGGGCGACCGGCGGGGCTATGCGGTTTGATGGCACGCCGCTGAAATCCCCGCGCAGTTTCGCCGGGTTGCGGCGTGACACTGCGATGATGTTTCAGGATCCTGTTGCGTCGCTTAGTCCGCGGATGACCATCGGGGCGCTGATCACCGAACCCTTTGTGATCCACCGGGTCAAAATCGCCAGTCGGCGCGCTAAGGCGATCGAACTATTGGAAAGCGTCGGCCTGCCCGCCGCCATCGCCAGCCGCTATCCGCATGAATTGTCGGGAGGGCAGGCGCGGCGGGTTTGTGTCGCCCGGGCGTTGGCGCTGAACCCGCGTCTGGTGATCGCCGACGAACCGACTGCCGGGTTGGACGTGTCGGTGCAGGGCGAGGTGTTGAACCTGATGAGCGACCTCAAAGCGCGACTGGGACTGTCGTTTCTGGTGATCAGCCATAACCTCGCGGTGATCCGCCATGTGACCGACCGCATCGCAATCCTGTATCTGGGGCGGTTGGTGGAAATCGGGCCGACCGAACAGGTGTTCGCGGCGCCGCGTCATCCCTATACCGCCAGCCTGATTGCATCCGAACCACAGCCCGATCCGCGCAAACGTCGCGCCGATCTGGCCATCAAGGGCGATATCCCCAGCGTGCTGCATCGCCCACCCGGCTGCGCCTTTCACACCCGCTGCATCCATGCGTTCGACCGCTGCCGCACCGAAGCCCCGGCACGGACCGACATTGCCCCGGACTGGCACGCCCGTTGCCATCTTGCATCCGAATTTACCCCTAAACCAACCTCAAGGAGAGATCATCATGCAATGGAGAACTGACAGACGTGGCCTTCTCAAAGCCGGTGGCGCAACCCTTGCCAGCCTTGCATTGGGGCCGAATATCGCCTGGGCGCAGACCGGTGACACCCTGCGCCTGCGGGTGACTGGCGATTTTCAGGTGCTGGACCCGTTCGGGATCATTGGCGAACTGGATGACATCATCCCGCGCTGCACCACAGTGACATTGCTGCACGCAAGCGAACTGCGCGGCGACGGGGCGTTGGAGAATTACGCCGCTGAAACATTCGCATGGACCAGCCCGACGACCATCGCGTTCACCTTGCGCGACGGGCTGATGTGGACCAAGGGGTTTGGACCGGTGACGACCGAGGACGTCAAGTATTCGTTCGAGCGGATCGCCGGGTCCGACAGCGCCTGGGCCTATCAGTTCGACAAGCTGAAGGAGGTCGAAGTGGTCGACGCCCGCAGCGGTATCATCCACCTGAGCGAGGCTTTCGCCCCGTTTCCGCTGATCGCACTGCCCTACTACGGCGGTCAGATCGTCTGCAAGGCGGCGACCGAAGCGGCGGGGGGCAGTTTCACCACCGAGATGCCGGCGGAATGCGGCCCCTATCTGTTCGACAATTGGGAACAGAACCAGAAGGTGACGCTCAAGGCCAACCCCGACTGGACCGGGACGCTGCCGTTGTTCCAGACCATCGAATTCTACATCGTCGGGGACAGTCAGGCTGCGCTGCTTGCCTACGAGGCGGACGCGTTCGACTTTACCCGGCTTGACGTCGGCGCCCTGCGCACCCTGCGCGACAACCTGCCTGACGGCGCGACGCTGATCGAGGCACCGTCGACCACCTACACCTGGATGACGGTGAACATGAACGCCGAACCGCTGAAAGACCCACGGGTGCGTCAGGCGATCCAGTATGCCTATGACGGCGATGCAGTTCTGGCCGGGGCTTACGACGGCACAGTCGGTCGCGGCGCGGGGGTGATCCAGCCTTCGTCGCAGTTTGCCCGATCCTCAAATATCATCGCCACCCGCGATGTCGACAAGGCCAAGGCGCTGCTGGCCGAGGCCGGGGCCGAGGGGCTGACCCTGACCCTGATCGCACTGAACGATAGTCAGTCGCAGACCATCGCGCAGATCATTCAGGCGTCACTGGGCGAGGCCGGGATCACCGTGAATATCGAACCGACCGACGAAGGCAGCTACTGGTCGGTCGGCGACAAGACGGCGGGCGAGGGATATAAATCCATCGAACTGGTGCTGATGTCATTTGCGGGCGGGTCCGAACCAACCGAAAATCTGGTCTGGTTCCGGCCCGATCAGATCGGGGTGTATAACTGGTCGTTCTTTGACAGCGCCGAATTCGAGGATCTGTATCAGAAGGTTCAACTGGAGACCGACAATGCCGAACGGACCCGGATGTTCAATCGCATGGAGGATCTGATGGAAGAATCGGGGGGCTTTGTTTTCATCGCGTTCGAGCCGTATATCGCCATCCATGACACCGCGCTGGTCCCTTTCATCCTGTCTGACGGGCACCCCGACCCGACCCGTTTTTCACGGGTCTGAATGGCGTTCTGACCGACCCGGAGTCCAGCGATGTCAACGTCACCGCGGTTTCGCCGCTATACTGCCGATCAGCGTCGCGAGATGCTGATCGAGGCGGGGCTGGCATGCCTTGCGCGTGGTGGCATCGCGGCCTTTACCGTCGACAAGATTTGCGCCGAGGCCGGAGCCTCGCGCGGGCTGATCACGCATCATTTCAAATCCAAGGACGGGTTGCTGTCGGCAGTTTACGAGACGATGTACGAGCGCATGTTCGCGGTTGCATTGCCCGATTATGGCGCTGATCTCGCGGCGATGGTCGATGCCGTCTTTGCCGATGAGTTGATCGAAAAGGATGCACTTGCCGCCTGGCTCGCATTGTGGAGCGAGGTGCCCAATAACCCGACCCTGCAGGCTACACACCGCCGCTATTATGCGCGCTATCTGGCGCGGGCCACGGCGGCAATTGAACAGGCCGCGGCGGGGCGGACACTGGCGATCAGCACCGAAAGGCTGGCGCTGATGTTTGTGTCGCTCATCGACGGGCTCTGGCTTGAACGGGCAATCGACACACGGCGTTTGTCGCGTGACACCGCCCGAACGGTTTGTCTGGATATGCTAAGGGCATTTCTACGGTAAGCTTTGCGCCAACGGGTGCGACCCAAGCAAAGTGGCCGTTGGAATAATGCGTGATCTGGCCGCAACGTCCGGGCGCCGAACCAGCGTTTATCCGTCAGATGCCGCCAAGATCGATCTGCACGCGGCCGTCACTGACCCGGACGGGATAGGTGCCCAGGTTGACGCAGACCGGCGCACGCTGCGCTGTACCTGTGCGGTAGTCGAATTGGCCATTATGTTTGGGGCATTCGATGACGTAGTCCATGACCAGCCCGTCGGCCAGATGAACCTGTTCATGGGTGCACAGCCCATCGGTGCAGAAATAGTCGTCATCGGGGCTGCGGTAGATCGCAAAGGTCTGGCCGTCGTGATCTAAGCGGATCAGGTCCTCTTGCGCGATGTCGCCGGTGGCGCAGGCGTCAATCCAGTTGGTCATGTCGGTCCTTTCAGGGTCAGGCGAAGCCTTGCAGTTCGTCGCGGTAGGGACTCGCACTCTGCGGCAACTCGCGGTGCAGATAGCTGTCTTCGCACCGCAACTGGCGGATGAGGGTCGGCCAAACCTCGCGGTAGGCAGCCCAGATCGAGGGGCTTGGGGCAGGAAGATCATGCCGGATTGCCGCGTGCAGGGCGGGCAGGGCATGGTAGGGCACCATCGGGAACATGTGGTGTTCGACGTGGTAATTCATGTTCCAGTAGATGAACCGGCTGATCGGGTTCATCAGCACGGTGCGACTGTTCAGCCGGTGGTCGGTCACATTGTCGGCAAGTCCGGCGTGTTGCAGAATACCTGTCAGCACATGATGCCAGGCCCCATAAAGCCGCGGCAGCCCGATCAGCATGAGCGGCAGGATCGATTGCATCAGAATGGCGGTCAGCAAAGTCACGCCATAGATTGCCAGCCAAATGCGGGCCACCCTGATCACCTTGGGCTTTTCCGAATCAGGGATATAGCTTGCTTCTTCGACGGTCAGCTTGCCGGTTGCGTTCAACAGCATCCGATTCCAGCCGGAAATCGCGTCCAGGATGCCGAAGAAATTGAGCAGGATGCGCAACAAGGCAGGGGGCCGCATGGTGACGATTTCGGGGTCACGACCGACGATTACGGTGTCGGTGTGGTGGCGGGCATGTGACCAGCGCCAGGTCACCGGATTGCGAACCATGCAAAAACTGGCGATCTGATAGACGACGTTATTCATCCAGCCGGTCCGGAATGCCGTGCCGTGGCCACATTCGTGCCAGCGTGAATCCATCGCCGACCCGTACAGCACACCGTAAACGAACCAGAACGGTGCGGTGGCCCATAATGGCCAGAGCCAGACCCCGAAACCGGCGCACAGCGCCATCACAAGGTACAGGATCAGCGTGTCGCGGATCGCCGGCTGGTCACTGCGTTGCATGAGTGCCTTCATCTGGCTGCGCGGCACATCGGTATGATACCAGGCGGCGGCGGCAAGACCGGTGCGCACTGCACGTTCCGAGTCGGGTCCGACAAGCGAGTAGTCGCGTTTGGTCATGTTGTTGCCCCTTGCTGATGGTCTTGGTCAGGTTAGGGGCAAGCGTGCGCAGGTCAACGATTCCGGTTGCAATTCCATCATTCTGCATCAAGATGACCCAATGTAATGATAAAAGTCTATCAAAGGGGATCGGATGGGCCAGCGACCGACAGTGCAGGATGTGGCCGCCCGGGCCAATGTCAGCGTCGCCACCGTTGATCGGGTTCTGAATGGTCGTGCGAAGGTGCGCGAAGAGACGGCGCGCAAGGTCTACGAGGCAGCGCGCGAGATCGAGTATCATGCCGCTGGCCTGATTCAGCAGCGGATGCAGGCGGACAAGCCGGTGGTCCGTCTGGGTTTTGTCATGCACAAGGAAAAGCAGGCGTTCTACAAGGATCTTGTCAAAGAGATCGAAACCGCCTGTCGCGAGGCGCTGCATGTGCGGGCGATACCTCGGATCGTCTTTTCGCCGTCCCAGTCACCCGGTGATTTCGCGGCCTGCATGGAAAGTCTGGCCGATGAAGTTGACGTCATGGCGGCCACCGCCGTGACCCACAGCATCATCACCGAAAAAGTGATCAGCCTGAAGCAGCGCGGGGTACCCTGCATTGCGATGTTGAACGATTTTGCGCAGGGTGAACGCCTTCTTTATATGGGCCTGAATAATATGAAGGTCGGCCGGATCGCTGCTTCTATGGTTCATATGGCGGCCGTCAGTCCCGGTAAAATTGCGGTCTTTGTGGGGGGCTATCGCTGGCACGGTCACGAACTGCGCGAAACTGGATTTCGCAGCTATCTGCGGGAATATGGCCAAGGCTTTCTGATGCTGGACACGTTGGTCAACCTGGAAACCCGACAGCTGACCTACGAGGCGACGCTTGACCTGCTGGACCGCAATCCGGACCTGCGCGGCATCTATTGCGCGGGTGGCGGCATGGAAGGTGCAATCGTGGCCCTGCGCGAGGCCAGAGAGCCTGGCGAAGTGGCGTTGGTGGTCAACGAGATCACCGAGGAAAGCCGTGGTGCGCTTGTCGACCGGTTTGCCACGCTCGTCATTGCTACGCCGCTGGAACGGCTTTGCCGCGACCTGTTGCGGCACATGGTGGCGGTCAAGCTGAACGACAAGACGGTGAGTGTCGGGCAGTATTTTCTGCGGCCTGACCTGTATATTCCGGAAAGCGTAGCGTGATGTAACTCTATCATTCTAATGATGCATTTCTCATGAATGATAGATTACAGTCGCGTGCGATTGACGGAATCAGCAGGGCGGTCGCAGGATAGGTGAAGCGGGGCCGCGAGTTGCGCCCCAGGGGGGGCATGCTGTCA
>JBBKXP010000341.1:0-9607 GCA_037969545.1 Paracoccaceae bacterium
GGGCAGCGTCAGTTTGGCAAGATCAACTGCGTAAAGCCGCGCAAAAGCGACCTCGGTGCGGACTTCACGCATGGCGGCCCAGGCGGCGGGCAGGGTCGCGGCGACGGTGGTGCTGTCGCCGGCACGGATCGCGGCATCAAAGTCCTGCATGGCGCGGGCGCGGTCCCAGACCCCGCCAGATGCCGCCGGGGTATGCGCCAGATACAAGCCCTGAAGCACATTGGGATCGATGGCACCGTGCCGCGCCAACCGTTCGGCCGCCTCAAGCTGGGCTTTCCATCCAGTTGTCGAACGCAGATCGGCATGGGCAAAGGCACGCGGCAGGTTGGCTGTGGCCAACCCCTCGCCAATCGCTTCACGCATCCGGAAAACCAGCGGGCTGACCCGGTCGGGGATTGGCAGGGGATCTTCGCCTTCGTAAATGTCGGGATCCAGAAAGCGCGACAGCAGGGCATCTTCGTCGTCGCTGATGTCGCCCAGCGCCCGACCGGTGTTGAGGATCAGCGCCGCCGCCTGCCAGTCGCCATTGCGGGCCAAGCAAAAGACCCGCGCCGGGATTGTCGGTGCCAAATCCGGGTGGTCGCGCAGGGTTGTACATGCGCGATCTTCGGTACCGGTCAGCAGGGCGACATCGAACCAGCGCCGAAATAGGGCCGGGGTCGTGGGATCGGCCGCTTCGAGCAGGGATTGTGCCTGTTCCAGCGCACCAATATCCAGCAATTTGTCGACCCGGGCCAGAAACAGATCGCCCTGCGGTCCTGCCCCCAGCGGCGGATCGGCTTCGGCCAGCATAAGGGTGACCAGCAAGTCCTGCAATGCGGGCAAGGTTTCCACCCTCTCGGCGTGCACGAGCATCGCAAGGGTTTCAGCGTCGGACATCGACCAAAGCGTCGCGGGCAAACCGGTGACTGCGGGTCCAAGCAGTCCGATGCCATCGGGCGACGGGTTGTCGAGCGCGGTCACTGTTACATCGGGCGACGTGGCGTTGTCGGTGACGGGTGGTTCAGCGGGGCGGAGAGGTGAGAGTGGTTCGGGGACGGCGATCGGAGTCTGCACGCTTTGCGAAAGCCAGTCGATGGCTGACAATGGCGCACCGGTGCTGTCCTGTGCACCCACACCGGTCGCCAGACAGGCGATCAGCATACTCAGACATTTACCAAGACCCATCAATCCACGCTCAGGCTAACCGGTTCTGAAACTGCCTGGGACGGGGCGGCAAAATCGGCCGGAAAAAACACTGGCCCCAAGTATGCATAGGCCACAAGGCCTATCGCTGCCAAGACGGCAAGAAAAAACAAGCCCTTGATCAACCGCCATATCATGCTGGTGTCCTGCCTTTCAGGTCGTGCCTCGGTTGGGCTTTGCTGCCCTTGGCTGGTTTATATATGGCCTTTGGCCTAATATCACGCCATTCAATGAGATATTTTGCGGGTCGGCGGCGGCTGGCCGACAAATGCTTGGCTGGACCGAGGGAGCAATGACAGAGCGGACGGGCAAAATCGCGCCAGACAGCGTCGACGCGGTCGTCGGCTGGCGGTTGCACCGCACGGTTGTCCTGGTCGGCATGATGGGATCGGGCAAGACAGCCGTCGGCCGCACTCTGGCTGCCCGGCTCGCTGTGCCCTTTCTGGATTCAGACGCCGAAATCGAAGCCGCGGCGCAAGCGACGATTGCCGAGATTTTTGCGCGCGATGGCGAGAATTTTTTTCGCAATCGCGAAGCCGAGGTGATCGCCCGGCTGTTGTCGGGTCCGCCTTGCGTCCTGTCCACTGGCGGCGGCGCGTTTCTGGCAGAGCGCAACCGGGACGCAATCACGGCCAATGGCGTGTCGCTTTGGCTTGATGTTAATCTGGCGTTGCTTTGGGAACGGGTCCGCCACAAGGATACGCGGCCGCTGCTGCGCACCGCCGATCCCCGCCGGACGCTGGCCGATCTTTATGCCACGCGGGTGCCGGTCTATGCCTTGGCAGCGTTGCGTGTGAAGGCACTTGTGGGCAATGCGATCGACCAGACCGCAAGTCAGGCAATTGCCGCCCTGCTGACCCGTCCTGAAATTCTGGAGCCTGCCTGATGCCGCATGACACCGTCCGCGTTGACCTGCCGGGCCGCGCCTATGACATCCTGATCGGTCCGGATCTGATCGCAGACGCCGGGACGTATCTGGAACCGTTTTTGCGCCGCAAGCGCGTGGCCATTGTGACAGATGAAACTGTTGCCCGGCTGCATCTTGCGGCGCTGATCAAAGTTCTGGATCAGGCCGGCATCGCTGCCGTCAGTCTGATCCTGCCACCGGGCGAAAGCACCAAGGGCTGGCCGCAATTTTCGCGGACTGTCGAATGGCTTTTGGCCGAAAAGGTCGAGCGCAACGATCTTGTGATCGCCTTTGGCGGCGGTGTCATCGGTGATCTTGTCGGTTTTGCCGCCGCAGTGGTGCGCCGGGGAGTGCGATTCGTCCAGATCCCGACGACGCTGCTGGCGCAGGTCGACAGTTCAGTCGGCGGCAAGACCGGGATCAATGCGCCGCAGGGCAAGAACCTGATCGGGGCTTTTTATCAACCGTCGCTGGTGCTGGCCGATACCGCGCTTTTGGCGACCCTGCCACCGCGCGATTTGCTGGCAGGCTACGGCGAGGTGGTTAAATACGGGCTACTGGGCGACGCGACCTTCTTTGAATGGCTTGAGGTTCACGGGCCAGCACTGGCCGCCGATGACATGGCAGCGCGGGTTCATGCGGTGCGCCGGTCTTGCGAGATGAAGGCAGGGATCGTGATGCGCGACGAGACCGAGCAGGGCGAACGGGCGCTGCTGAACCTTGGCCACACGTTCTGTCACGCGCTCGAGTCGGCGACCGGCTATGGTGATCGGCTGTTGCATGGCGAGGGGGTGGCGATCGGATGTGCGCTGGCATTTGAGATGTCGGCCCGCCTTGGCTTTTGCAGTCAGGAAGACCCGAGCCGGGTACGGGCGCATCTGCGGGCCATGGGCATGACGACCGACCTCGCGGATATTCCGGGCGATCTGCCGGGGGCCGAAGCGCTGCTTGACCTGATGGGGCAGGACAAAAAGGTCGTCGATGGCAAGTTGCGGTTCGTTCTGGCGCGGGGGATCGGCGAGGCGTTTGTCACCGGCGACGTGCCGCCCGACTCGGTGCTGGGGGTGCTGCGGGACGGGTTGGCGGGGCGTGGTTGAGAGTTTTGCCTCATGCGGTTCGCGTTGCGCAGGTCCGCCAAAAGCCCACTTCGGCAC
Organism: Paracoccaceae bacterium; assembly: GCA_037969545.1. Classification (GTDB taxonomy): domain Bacteria; phylum Pseudomonadota; class Alphaproteobacteria; order Rhodobacterales; family Rhodobacteraceae; genus JBBKXP01. Next base: position 3,247 of record JBBKXP010000341.1, read on the forward strand.
TCACGTCTCCCTTGCGACCCCCAATTCATTCTTATGCGACGGCGAAGATTCTCAGTGGTCGGGTGTTGTCCGGATGGCTGTCAGAATTGATACGCCAAACCCAAAGTTATCGTCTGAACTAGCCCGTTATCAATCTGGTAAACTTGTGAACCCGGAGCGCCATCTTGGTTTGACTGCGAATAGCCACCAAAATCGGAATAGCTAAATTCGATGCGAGCAATCCATGCGTGGGCAATGAATCGCTCCAAGCCAAGAGCAAAAGTGGGGCCAAAGAATACGTCATTTCTAATGTGCGCATCGGACAACTAAGTGTGCCGCCGTTTACGTCTCCTCCCAGACTATTGATCTGTGCGAACGCGAGCCCGCTTTTGATGAAGAAAAGGGTCTCTCCGCTGACGTAGCCAAACCGACCTGCCAGAGTGCCTAGCCACTTGATCTTAACCTGATCAATATCGTTGTCGGTATTGAATACTAAGTTGGACTCCATACGATCCCAGCTCATTGCCAGTTCGCTACCGTAAACCCAGTTTCCGCGCCGATAGTTCCAGCCCGCAAACCCGCCGACTCCGGCACCTTCGAGGTCATGTTCACCCAAATTTACAGCTTGATTCTGGTTATAAGTGAACCTGTTTCCTGAAACGGCCGAACTTGCATCAGAGTAGCTGAGCGCACCGCCAAGGTAGAACCCATTCCATCTATCGATACCATCGGCAGACACACCAGATGAGCAGAAAACAAGGGTCACGACAAAAGGTAGAGCGGCTTTTGCAATCATATTTCCAACTTTGCAGGTAGCGTTAACCATTTGCGCAGGCTAAAGACCAACGCCAACTGAAGCAATAGAGCTGCCTTTCACAGCGCTACAGAGCCAATAGTCGTTCAATGATTGGCAGATTTGTCCGGCAAAGCGGACAGCCACGTCTCACGAATTGCCCGCGTCTGACCTAGAACGGAATTTCGTCGTCCATGTCGGAACGGCCACTGCCACCGCCCGATCCGGAATCGTACCCGCCGCCCTGGCCGCCGCCATAATTGCCCTTGTCGTCACCATTGTTGCCACCGCCACCCGAGCTGCCGCCGGGGCCGTCGAGCATCGTCAGAACGCCGTCAAAGCCCTGCAACACCACTTCGGTGCTGTATTTGTCGGCACCCGACTGGTCCTGCCATTTACGGGTTTGCAGCTTGCCCTCGATGTAGACCTTGCTGCCTTTCTTCAGATACTGCTCGGCGACCCGCACCAGACCTTCCAGAAAGATCGCCACCGAATGCCATTCGGTTTTTTCGCGACGTTCGCCAGATTGCTTGTCTTTCCAGGTTTCCGACGTGGCGATGCGCAGGTTGCATACCTTGCCGCCGTTCTGGAAGGTCCGCACTTCGGGGTCGCGCCCCAGATTGCCGATCAGGATGACTTTGTTGACGGAGCCGGCCATGTGAAACTTCCTTTGCGATTCTGCTGTCAGATTTCGGTCAACCTACTTTTCCACGGCCATGGTTAACAGTGCCTTTCCGAAATGGGGTGGCAGGGCGGTGGTTTTGCGTTACCGTCTTGCCAAGTAAAAGCTGCGGGGGCCGGTTGATGCGTACAATTGTTGGTGGGGTCGCGGCCGGCGCGGTCTGGCTGGCCAGTGTTTCGGTGGCAGATACGGTATCGACCCGGTCGCGCACGGCACTGTTTCAGTCTCAACTGTCGGTGCTGGATGGACGGGCGGCACAGCAGTATTCCAATTCAATCCGTTTGCAACCGCCGACCGCGGTCATCCCCGATCAGGGCAGTCCGCGTTACAGCGGACGTTATGCCGGCCCCTATCTGGACATGGCCCGTTCTGCAGCAGTGCGCCACAATGTTCCGGCTGACCTGTTCCTGCGGCTGGTCCAGCAGGAAAGTGGGTGGAACAGCGGTGCCCGCTCCACCAAGGGGGCCATCGGCCTGGCACAGCTGATGCCCGAAACAGCGCGGCGGTTGGGGGTCGATCCAACCGATCCCTATCAGAACCTCGATGGCGGTGCTCGATATCTGCGTCAGCAGTACGATGCCTTCGGAACCTGGCGTCTGGCACTTGCGGCTTACAACGCCGGGCCGGGGGCTGTACAGCAACACGGCGGGGAGCCGCCCTATGCCGAAACCCGCAATTATGTGCTGGTGATCTGGGGCAGCTGACCCGCCGATACACCGATGGCCGGGAACCGGCATGTGCACAAGGGAACGATCATGTCCAAACTGCGCTGGCAGCTGCAGCAACTGAGCCGGCAAATCTGGTTTCCGGTCACGATCTATGGCCTGATCGGACTTTGTGGTGCCCTGATCGCGCGCCCGATCGGGCCCTACCTGCCGGAAGCAGCGGCATCGCTGGTCGAGGCATCGGCAGTCGACGCCCTGCTGCACATCCTTGCCAATTCAATGCTGACGGTCACCACCTTTTCGCTGTCGATCATGACGGCAGCCTACGCTTTTGCGTCCAGCGCGGCGACGCCGCGGGCGTTCCGGTTGCTGCAGTCCGACCGCACCGCGCAGCGGGTGCTGGCGACGTTTCTGGGGGCCTTCATCTTTAGCCTCGTCGGAATCATCGCGCTTGAGGCCGGGTTCTACAACGGCCGCGGGCGGCTGGTCTTGCTGCTGCTGACGATTGCGGTTCTGGTGCTGATCGTTACCAACCTGATCCGCTGGATCGAACAACTGACGCATTTCGGACAGATGGACGATACGATGACGCGGGTCGAAGTGGCCGCGATCGAATCACTGGAGGACCGGCTCAAGGACCCCTATCTGGGCGGTCAACGGGCCGAAGGTTCTGCGCCCAAGGACAGCGTTCCGATTTTTGCCGGAAAGGTTGGGCATGTGCGCCATATCGACATGGCGGCACTGTCCGAGGCGCTGGAAGATCAATCGACAACCCTGACTTTGGCGATTTTGCCAGGCACGCTGGTGTACCCTGCGTCGCCCTTGGCATATCTGACGGATTTGCCGACGGGAGCGACCGACATTGCGGCGATCAGAACGGCGGTGTTGAAGGCCATCGTGATTGGCCCGATGCGCGACTTTGAACAGGATCCGCGTCACGGACTGATCGTTCTGGCACAAATCGCCACGCGTGCGCTTTCGCCCGGGATCAACGACCCTGGCACCGCAATAGCGATCCTGCAACGGCTGACCCGGGTACTGACGGTCTGGCCGACCCTGACACCGGCAGCCAGCAATCTGAAGTATCCGGCCATTTACGTGCCGCCGCTTCAGATCGGCGATTGTGTCAGCGATGCTTACAGCGCCATCGGGCGCGAAGGCGCCGGCACTGTCGAAGTCGGATCGCGGATCATGGAATCCCTGCTGGCGCTCACCGAAATTGATCCGGCGACATTCGGTGTTGCTGCAGTCGGGCAGGCAGACCGGTTGAACACCTTGGCGCAAATGGCGCTTGCGCTGGATGTCGACAAGGCCACGATCGCCGATCTGTGCACCCAGGTCCGCACGGCCGCGGATGTCCAGACTACTCCGCAGCGATCTCGATAACCGGTTCCATCGCCGCCAGTTCGGAGTCTGGCAAGTGGCATTTGATCTGATGCCCGGCTTGCAGCGTGCGCACTGGCGGCACTTCGATTTCGCACAGGTTATCGGCGACCTTGGATTTCCAGCGGCAGCGGGTCTGGAACGGGCAACCCGGCGGCGGGTTCATCGCTGACGGGATGTCGCCCTCAAGCACGATGTGCCGTTTCTTGACCCGGGTGTCGGCGATCGGCACCGCTGAAAGCAGGGCTTCGGTGTAAGGGTGATAGGGGGGCGAAAAGACTTGATCGGTGGTGCCCAGTTCGACGACGTGGCCGAGGTACATCACCATCACCCGGTCGCTGAGATAGCGCACAATGGAAAGGTCGTGGCTGATGAACAGCAGCGTCGTCTTTTCCTTGCGCTGGATGTCCATCAAAAGATCGGTCACCGCCGCCTGCACCGACACGTCGAGTGCGGACACGGGTTCGTCGGCAACCACGACCTTGGCCCCGCCGGCAAAGGCGCGCGCGATCCCGACCCGCTGTTTCTGTCCGCCCGAAAGTTGTCGCGGCATCCGGTCGGCAAAGGCGCGGGGTAATTTGACGAGGTCGAGCAGAACCAGCATCCGGTCGCGTCGGTCCTTTTCCGACGTGCCGATGTTGAAAATCTCAAGCGCCCGGATGATCTGCCGCCCTACCGTCATTGACGGATTGAGGGTGTCGAAAGGGTTCTGGAAGACCATCTGGACGCCCGACACGGTATCGGTCGAGCGTTTCTCGATTGGCGTGTCCTGAATGTCCTGCCCATACAGCATGATCTTGCCTTCGGTCGCTGTTTCCAGCCCCATCAGCACCTTGGCGAATGTGGATTTGCCGCAACCGGATTCCCCGACGATGGCTAGGGTTTCGCTTTCGCGGGCCTCGAAACTCAGCGTTTCATTGGCTTTGACGACCTTGGATACGCCTCCGCCGAACAACTTGTTGGCCGATACCTCGTAGTATTTCTTGAGGTTCTCCATCTTGAGAACGACTTTGCCGGGTGGCTGCTTTTCCCTGGCGACGACATCCGGCAAGGGCGCATGCCAATCGATTTCTTCGAAACGCAAACAGCGGGTCTGGTGGCGGTCGTCGCCTTGAACAGTGGTCATCGTGATGTCGCCGGCGTCACAGCGACCCGCCTGAAAATAATCGCAGCGGGGCCCGAAATTACACCCTTTCGGGCGTTCGTGGGGCAGCGGAAAGTTACCGGGAATGGCGATCAGCGGATGCGAATTCTTGTTGGCCGTGGGCAGCGGGATCGACCGGAACAGGGCCTGCGTATAGGGGTGCTGCATCTTGTCGAACACGTCCTTGATGCTGCCGCGTTCGACAGCCTCGCCGGAATACATCACGCAGATGCGGTCGCAGGTGTCCAGAACCAGCCCAAGGTTATGGCTGATGAACAGCATCGAGGTGCCGTATTTCTTGCCCAGATCCTTGACCAGCTGGACCACTGCGGCTTCGACTGTGACATCCAGCGCGGTGGTCGGTTCGTCCAGGATGAGCAGGGCAGGTTTCGACATCAGTGCCATCGCAATGACGATCCGCTGTTGTTGACCGCCCGAGAGCTGGTGCGGATAGGCCTTGAGGATGCGATCGGGGTCGGGCAGTTTGACATCGCGGACGACTTCCAATGCCCGCGCTTCCGCCTCGCTCTCGCTGATCCCTTCGTGGATCATCGGGACTTCCATCAATTGCCGACCGACCTTCAGCGCCGGGTGCAGCGAGGCCATCGGTTCCTGATAAATCATCGCGATCTTGCTGCCGCGGATTTCGCGCAGCCGTTCGGGCGACATCGTGTTCATCTCCTCGCCCTTGAACTTGATCGAGCCGCCGACGATCTGCCCGTTGACACCCAGGTCCTGCATCACCCCCAAGGCCACCGTGGATTTACCGCAACCGCTTTCACCGACCAGTCCCAGCGCCTCGCCCGGCATGACCTTGGCCGAGAAATCCATCACCGCCGGGATTTCCCGCAATCGAGTGAAAAATGAAATGGACAGTCGGTCAATCTCGAGGATCGGTCCGGAATAGTCGGTCGTGTCTTTCATCTTGCGTCTCCAATTTGGGGTTGTGGCGTACGCGATTTGCTTTGCAATTCGCTATACGCCACCCAGTGAATGCTGTGCATTCACCGTTCAGTCACGCAGGCTTTCTTCGCGCAGGCCATCCGCCAGCAGATTCAGGCCCAACACCATGCTCAGAAGCGCCAGTGCGGGTGGCAGGGCCGGGTGCGGATAGACCGACAACAGTTTGCGGCCCTCGTTGATAGTCGATCCCCAGTCCGGGCTTTCCGGCGGCAAACCCAGGCCAAAGAAGCCGAGGGTTCCCAGCAGGATGGTCGCGTAACCGATGCGCAGGCAGAAATCGACGATCAGCGGACCGCGGGCGTTCGGCAGGATTTCCCACAACATGATGTACCACGGCCCTTCGCCCCGGGTCTGCGCCGCCGCCACGTAATCACGCGAGCGCAGGTCGAGTGTCAGGCCGCGCACGATCCGGAATACGGTGGGCGAGTTCACAAAGACCACCGACACGAACACCACAAGGATGCCCGACGGCACGTTGAACAGGTCGAGCCAGCGTGGCAGGAAATTGAGTGCGGTTCCGGGTTGCGAAATCAGCGAAAGATAGATGATCCCGGTGAACGCGATCACGCCGATCAGCAGTGGTGTGCGGGTTGACGGCTGGGTGTGAAACCGGGAATTCAGCAACACGGTCAAGAAGATGATGGGAAAGATGAACAGGACCGCTGCCATGAAACTCGGGATCCCGGTCAGCACGATTTCCGGAGTGACGAGCAGGTCGAACAACAGGATCACCGGGAACGCCAGAATCAGGT
>JBBKXP010000342.1:0-4485 GCA_037969545.1 Paracoccaceae bacterium
GCATAGGGACAACGGCTTACGCAGCCTACAAGACAGAACCGGCGCCTCTATGGATGGCCCTTGGATATTTCTCGTCAATGGAGCTTTTGCAAGCCTTTACCTACTCGGTCATTGATCAATGCGCCCTGCCCTCCAATCAAATTGCAACGCTTCTAGGTTATTTGCATATCACGTTCCAACCTTTCTTCATCAACATGCTGTCGATGTATTTTATACCGGCCCATGTGCGGGCAAGAATCCAATGGTTGGTTTATACGGTCTGTTTTATCTCGGCAGTGATCATGCTTCTGCAGCTCTATCCGTTTGGATGGGCAGGGTCGTGTCCGCTGGGGCGTGGCCTCTGTGCCGAGCGACTATGCTCGGTCTCCGGAGATTGGCATATCGCTTGGGAGATACCGATAAACGGTATGCTCAACGTCATTACAGTCGATTCATGGGCATCTTTCCTGAGCCTCTATCCCAGCTATTTCGTCGCAGCAATTTTGATGCCATTCATCTACGGCTCTTGGCGTTTTACCGTGTACCATTTTCTGGTTGGACCACGATTGGCCATGTTGCTAACCAGCAACCCGAACGAAGTGGCCGCAATCTGGTGCCTGTTATCGATCGGAATTCTGATTCTTGTCGTCAAAACACCGATAAGACAGTTCATGTTCGTGAAGTCCTGGTGGCTGTGGCCAAATGAAAATGATTGAACGCGATGCCGAGTGTTTTGGCGGCCCTCGGCAGCAGCGAAGAAACATACTGTGTCGGCGGCTTTGAATGAATGGCTGGGCCGCAGCGACTTGCCGCCTTTGGAGGTTCTGCAGATATACACCGCGTTACTGGTACAGACGGAAAATATCGCTGTCCACAAAAGGTAAGTCTCGATGAACGCCCTGCAGATCGGCACGCTTCTGATTGTCTTCGCCGGGGCGTTTGGAGCCGTCAATCACCTCGTTTTCCGCCTGCCATCGGCCATCGGCATCCTGATCGTTGCGTTTGTCGCATCCATCTGCGTCCTCGGTCTGGACGCGCTCAATCCCGGTCTGGGCGTTGCCGGGGAAATGCGAAGCTTTGTTACAGACGCCGAGTTTTCAAGAACGCTGCTGGAGGGAATGCTGGGTCTTCTGCTGTTCGCAGGTGCCTTGCATGTTCGCGTCGAAGACCTGCGCGATCAGGCTTGGACAATCGCGGTCATGGCGACGCTGGGGGTGGCGCTGTCGGTCGCGGTCGTGGGGTTCGGCTTTCATTGGGTCACCGGCATGCCGCTGCTGACAGCACTGGTCTTTGGCGCGCTGATCTCTCCCACCGATCCCGTCGCAGTGCTCGGCGTCATGGCCCAGGCACAACTGCCGAAGTCGCTGGAAGCCAAGATCATCGGGGAATCGCTGTTCAACGATGGCGTCGGCTATGTGGTGTTTCTGGTGCTGGTCGGTCTCGCCTTCCAACCGGTGGGCGGGCATGCCGCTGCGGATGCCGGCGGCATCGCGCTGTTCTTCATCAAGGAAGTGTTGGGCGGCGCGCTGCTAGGTGGCGTCCTTGGATTTCTGGTCTACCGGGTGATGCGCCGGATCGACGACTATCCGCTGGAGATCCTGCTCTCGCTCGGGCTGGCGCTCGGGGGATACCAGCTTGCGGTCGTGCTTGATGTTTCGGGCCCGATCATGGCCGTGGTTGCCGGGCTGTTGATCGGCGATATCGGCGCAAAACACGGCATGTCGGACGAGACCCGGAAATATCTGAACGGGTTCTGGACCGTCATCGACGAGATTCTCCATGCCGTCCTGTTTCTTCTCATCGGCGTCGAGGTCTTCGTCGTTGCTCTGAACTTCGATACGATTTCTGCCGGGGTCGCCGCGATTGGCCTGTCTCTGATCGGACGCCTTGTCGCCGTGGCACTGCCGGTCACGTTGATCAGGCCGTTTCGGGAATATTCGCGCGGCGTGGTGCCGATCATGACCTGGGGTGGCCTCAAGGGCGGCATCTCGGTTGCCCTCGCGCTCAGCCTGCCGGACAGCGACTGGAAGCCCGTGATCCTCACCGCAACCTTCATTGTCGTCGTGTTCTCGATCATCGTGCAGGGGCTTACAATCGCGCCTCTGGCCAAGCGGCTGCGGCGCGGTGCAGATCCGCTCTAGGCCTCTCCTGTCACGCACCGGCTGATTGCGTCGGTTTCACTATGCCTTTGAAACCTGGGGCAGCGCTATCCGCCCTGATCGCGTCATGAAGGCGCATGATCGTCTCGCGATCCGACGCAGGCGCGCCTCGGCTGCATCTTTCCATGACATACAGCAGTCGCGCGACAACATCGCCGTCCCTGATCCCGTAGCGGGCAATGGCCGCGAAAGCCGAACAGGCCAATTCAGCGAAGCTCACAGGTTCCAGAACAACACGCAGTTTCATGTCCTGATCCATGATCCGGCCCGACGGGACGCGCCGATCCGCCAGAAGCCCAAACACCTCGCCCAACCGATCCAGGCAATAAAGCGCGGTTGTCGGGTCGTTGACCCCCGGCGACAGGGCACGCTGCGCGATCTCCACGATCCGCCTGAGCGCGAACTCGATATCGTGGTCGGGTGTGCGCTCCGGACCACACGAGAACGCATTGCCAAGGTTGTGGCAACGGTATCCGAGACACGGCCGTAGGGGGAGGCAACGACAAGTGACCCAGCCCTGGGAACAAAGCCGCCGATTCGCTTCTCTACCCGGACAACAAGGTCATGGTCGCAGGCGATCCGAAGAAGCCCGTCCAGGTCGATCGACTGGATGTAGCCGCTGGTCGGCGCGACCACAGACCGGCTGTCGTCGTCGAAACCCGGAGGCAGTGCCTCGGCCACCGCTCTTTCGGAAATCGGCGCTGACGTATGTCTTTGCTCTGGAAAACCCGTTCAGCGGTCTTGCTGGCCTCGGCCGCGAGGTCGGCCAGAATGGTCTCGATGCGTATCGAGGTGGCAATGTGGCGGATGAAATAGATCTGCGTCGCAAGGCTTGCGACGGCCAGGATCATGCCGACGGTCACGGGAACGAAGCTCGCACTCTCGGTTCCACGGACAGAGGCAAGCACAAGCAGGCAGTAGACGAAGGAGGACAGGAACGTGCCCAGCACGATCTGATTGCCCCGGTCGCGCATGAAATTGCGCAGCATTCGGGGGCCAAATTATGAAGATGCCAGTTGCAGGGTCAGCATCGTCATCAAGAATGTGACGCCCGCGACCGTGATCATGGACCCCGCGATGGCCGACAGGATCGCGCGCGCGCTCTCGGGGCCGAAGGCATAGGTCCATTCGCTGATCCATCCGAGCCGTGACGCTTCGAGCGAGTCCAGCAGGATCAGCACGCTGGCCATTGCGGTGGCACAGACAGCCATGATCGACGGCAGAAACCAGAAACTGCTGTTCAGTCGGCCCCAAATCCTTGAAATGAATTTGAAATGGCCGCGCATCATTTCCCGCACCCCGGTCGGGATACCGTCATGGGCCCATTTCACCTTGTGTCGCGAACGACATTTCTGCTTCGAACGCGTTGATCAGACGATCCTTGAGGCTTCGCAGTCATTCCGACTGCCCGTCTTTTTCGTCGGATTTGGTAACACGGGTCTTGCCTGCGGGGCGTTCGTTGGCGCGCTTCAGCTCATCCCGCGTGCCGATCTCACGCGGCAAACGCCCACCAGAACGCCCTGCTTGGGAGATGGTGCCTTTGGCACCAAAAGCTTTGTCGGAGTTGTCCGGCGTTCGGGTTTTCTCGCGGGTCATCGCTTTGCCTCCTATTGTTCAGATACGAAAATTTCAGCACTCAGCGAAGGCCGAAAAAGCCCAGGATGATCAAGACGATGACCACGAGGCCGACGATGTATACGATCCGGTTCATTGCATTCCTATCTGCTCGGAGAGTGGTCAATGGTCACCTACATCGCTGAGCTTAGCACATCGAAATTCCTGCCGAATTAACATGGATCAGTGCGAAGCGTGCGCCAAGGCCATTTTGGCCATCACGGAGGCTGCGATGGCCAAGACCGCCGAACGTGCGGCAATCCCGCGTCTCATCCGACATCCCCTTGAATGTGGCGGCAAAGGCCGCTCTGCCCTCATCAGATCGGAAATGACCGGAGCGCACACTGATCTGCATCACCCTGTGCACCGCAATCAGCGATACCATGCCCAACAGGGAAAGAGCTTAGGAGTGTCGGACTTTTGCCCGATGTTGCCACCCCGAACACTAACGTCACGTCGGCCGGACCACACGGTCGATGGTTCCGGCTGAAAGGATTCTGCAATGAACTACACGATCAATCGCACCATCAAGGGGGAGGCCTTCAAAGACATCGACGCCCGCACGCGCGGGGCCCTTGCGGACAATGGCTTTGGCGTTCTGACCGAGATCGACGTGTCTGACGTCAGCGCCTATGTGTCCAAATAGGGCGATTTGATAAGAGAGGGTTGTTGGCTCATCGTTACCACCGAGGAGTGGGACATGAGACAGACAACTGGAACCCGAAAGAGCCCT
>JBBKXP010000343.1:0-3442 GCA_037969545.1 Paracoccaceae bacterium
CGATCACGCTGGACGAGGCGATTTTGGGTGGCAAGGTCACGGCCCCAACGATTGATGGCAAGGTCGCGCTGACCATCCCCAAAGGCGCCAGCAACGGCCAGACCCTGCGCCTGCGAGGCAAAGGCATCAACGGTGGCGACCAGAAGGTCGAACTCAGGATCACGATGCCGTCAAAGATCGACGAAAAGTTGACAGACTTCATGAAAGACTGGGCGAAATCCAACGCCTACGACCCACGCAAGGGGATGCTGACATGACCCGCCATTACAGTGAAGACGATGCGGTCGCCACCGTCACCCGCCTGACCCGAACCCGGCTGACCGCCTATGTGCGGGCCGGGATCATCGCACCCGTGACGACCGATCGCGGCCCCGCCTTCCGCCAGATCGACCTTTTGCGGCTCGAACTGCTTTGCGATCTCACCGAGACCTTTGACCTTGACGACGACGCACTCGACCTTGTCTTGTCACTGGTCGATCAACTGCACGGGCTGCGCGGCGAATTGCACGCGGTGCTTGACGCCGTCGCGGCAGAAGACGACGCCGTGCGCACCCGCATTGCCGCAGCGATCCGCGCGGCACGGATTGGCGATTAATCCGAAGCCTTAGCCGATGATCTCGAATTTCACCACGTCGACCAGTCCCCGATCGGTGATTTTCAGCGCCGGAATGACAGGCAGCGCCAGAAATGCGAGTTGCAGGAATGGCTCCTCGAGCGTCACGCCCAGCGACCGTGCCGCCGCCCGCAGGTCAACCAGCGCCGTGCGGACATCTTCGAACGTCAAAAGGCTCATCAGGCCCGCCACCGGCAGCGCCAGTTCGGCCAAAACCTCACCTCCCGCGACTACCACGAAGCCGCCCTCGATCTGCCCCAACCGGTTCGCTGCCAGCGCCATATCGGCATAATTCACCCCGACAACTGCGATATTGTGGTGGTCGTGACACACGGTCGAACCAATAGCGCCGCGCTGCAACCCGAAGCCCCGGACGAATCCGGTGGCGATATTGCCGTACTTCCCATGCCGTTCGATGACCGCGATCTTGACCAGATCACGGGTCGGATCTGGGCGTTTGTCGCCATCGACGGGCGGAATGTCGGCACGCAGATGGGCGGTGATGATCTTGCCCGGAATGATCCCGATCACGTCAGTATCGGTGCGGTTGCCGGCGGTGCGGAAACTGGCCGCTGTCACCGGCGGCGCCTTGACGGACTTTCTCCCGATCGGTGGCACGATCCGGCGGGCGGCAAACGCCGCGTCATCGACCTGCACCCCGCCTGCGAACACCATCCGTGCATCGCAATCCGCCAGCGACCCGAGCGCCACGATATCCGCCCGCTGGCCCGGCGCGATCTGGCCGCGATCCTTCAGGCCGAACGCCTCGGCCGCCGACAAGGACGCGGCCCGGTAGATCGCCAGCGGTGAAATACCGCGCGCGATGGCAGTGCGGATCACGAAATCGAGGTGTCCGTGCACGCCAATGTCCAGCGGGTTCCGGTCGTCGGTGCAAAGGCACATATAGGCGCTGGTCGCGTCGTTCAGCAGCGGCAGCAGCGCGTCCATATCCTTGGAAACGGACCCCTCGCGGATCAGCACACGCATCCCCTTTTGCAACTTTTCCCGCGCCTCGGCCGCCGTTGTCGCCTCGTGTTCGGTGCGGATGCCAGCGGCGATATAGGCGTTCAGGTCGCGCCCTGTCAGTTGCGGCGCGTGACCGTCGATGTGGCGGCCCTGAAACGCAGCGAGTTTGGCGATGATCCCCGGATCGCGGTGGATCACGCCCGGATAGTTCATCACCTCGGCTAACCCGATCACCGCCGGGTCATTCATCAACGGCAGAAGATCGGCGGCTTCGATCCGCGCACCCGAAGTTTCCATCTCGGTTGAGGGCACGCAGGACGACAGATTGACGCGGATATCGAGGACGGTTTCGCGGGCGGCGTCGAGAAAATACTGAATCCCCGGCACCCCCAGCACATTGGCGATCTCGTGCGGGTCGCAAATCGCCGTAGTGATCCCGCGGGGGGTAACGCAGCGGTCAAACTCGAAAGGCGTGACGCAGCTCGACTCGATATGCAGATGCGTGTCGATGAAACCGGGAACGAGGATCAGGCCACTGACATCGCTGACTTTTTTACTTTCGTAGTCGTTCCCGATCCCAACAATGGTGTCGCCACAGATCGCAACGTCGCCCGGCACCAGATCGCCCGTGACCACGCAAAACACCTTCCCACCCCGCAAGACCAGATCGGCAGGGGCATCGCCGCGCCCCTGCATGATACGCTGTTCAAGGTCTACCAATTTCGGGCCTTTTCGTGGGTTCGTTCATTTGGCAGCCTACCGACCGCGCAAGATCGGTTTCAACCCGTATTACCGCAGAATCCCCGGCAATTTCAGCCCATGTTCACGGGCGCAATCCAACGCGACGTCATAGCCCGCATCAGCGTGGCGCATGACCCCGGTCGCCGGATCGTTCCACAGCACCCGTTCAAGCCGGCGATCCGCATCCTCGGTCCCGTCGCAGCAGATCACCATGCCGGAATGCTGCGAGAACCCCATACCGACGCCGCCGCCGTGGTGAATGGACACCCATGTCGCTCCAGACGCCGTGTTCAGCAGGGCGTTCAGGAGCGGCCAGTCACTGACCGCGTCACTGCCATCCTTCATTGCTTCAGTCTCGCGGTTTGGGCTGGCGACCGACCCGGAATCCAGATGATCCCGCCCGATCACCACCGGCGCGGCGAGCTCACCCGACCGCACCATCGCATTGATTGCCAGCCCCGCCCGGTGCCGATCCCCAAGGCCAATCCACATGATCCGCGCCGGCAATCCCTGAAACGCGATCCGTTCGCGCGCCATGTCGAGCCAGCGGTGCAGGTGGAGGTTTTCGGGGAACAGTTCCTTCATCCTGGCGTCGGTCTTGTAGATATCCTCGGGGTCGCCTGACAGCGCGCACCAACGGAACGGTCCGATCCCGCGACAGAACAGCGGGCGGATATAGGCGGTGACGAAACCGGGAAAGGCAAAGGCATCCTTCAGCCCCTCGTCCTGCGCCACCTGCCTGATATTGTTGCCGTAATCCAGCGTCGGCACCCCCGCATTCCAGAAATCGACCATCGCCGCGACGTGGTTGCGCATACTGGCGCGGGCGGCCTTTTCGACAGCTTTTGGTTCGGTTTCCTGCCGGGCTCGCCATTCGGTCACGCTCCAGTCCTGCGGCAGATAGCCGTGCAGCGGATCGTGGGCGCTGGTCTGGTCGGTCACGATATCCGGGCGCACGCCGCGTTTCACCATTTCAACGAACACATCGGCGGCATTGCCCAAAAGGCCGACCGATTTGGCCTCACCCCGCGCCGTCCAGTCGGCGATCATCGCCAGCGCCTCGTCCAACGTCTCGGCGCGCTCATCGACGTAGCGGGTGCGCAGGCGGAAATCGATGCTGTC
>JBBKXP010000344.1:0-3536 GCA_037969545.1 Paracoccaceae bacterium
CCTCCATCGCGCCGAGGATCGCCATCGCGATCATGCCGCCGCGGATCATCCCGAAACTCTGCGCGGAATCGAAATAGGCGGTGCGGGCCAGTTCGGTGATCGTCTGCTTGCCGGCGTTGATCAGGTCGGCATCGACCTCGTCCTCGGTCGGAAACGGGCCAATCCCCAGCATGCCGTTTTCCGATTGCAGCGTCACCTCGACCCCTTTCGGGATGTAGTTGGAAACCAGCGTCGGGATCCCGATGCCAAGGTTCACATAAGTGCCGTCCTGCAGTTCCTGTGCGGCGCGCGCCGCCATCTGGTCACGATCCCACATCAGACGGACTCCTTCTTGCGCGTCGTGACTTTTTCGATCCGCTTTTCGTGGACGCCTTGGATCAGACGATGCACATAGATACCGGGCAGGTGGATGCCGTCGGGGTCAAGCGACCCGGTCGGCACGATCTCCTCGACCTCGGCGACGCAGACCTTGCCGCACATCGCCGCGGGCGGGTTGAAGTTGCGGGCGGTCTTGCGGAACACCAGATTGCCGGTTTCGTCCGCCTTCCAGGCCTTGACGATGGCGAGGTCGGCAAAGATGCCGCGTTCCAGAATGTAAGTCTCGCCGTCGAAATCCTTGTGCTCCTTGCCCTCGGCAATGACAGTGCCGACGCCGGTTTTGGTGTAGAAGCCGGGGATGCCGCAGCCCCCGGCGCGCATCCGTTCGGCCAGCGTGCCCTGCGGGTTGAATTCCAGTTCCAACTCCCCCGACAGATACTGGCGCATGAATTCTGCGTTTTCCCCGACGTAGGACGAGATCATCTTTTTCACCTGCCGGGTCTGCAACAGGATGCCGATCCCGAAATCATCGACCCCCGCGTTGTTCGAGGCAAAGGTCAGATCTTTGGTCTTGGCATCGCGGATCGCCGCCAGCAGCAGCTCGGGAATCCCGCAGAGGCCGAAACCGCCCGCCGCGATGAACATGCCGTCATGCAGCAGACCGTCGAGCGCCTCTGCCGCCGTTGCATGGACCTTTTGCATTCTGCTGCCCCCAAACTCGATGTCGCGCATCTTTTGCTTTTGTGATCGGCAAAGTCAATGCGATGCTGCAGTGCGGCGCCGAAATGCAAGCTCAGAACAGGCCGTGGTAACGCTCGGGAATCGGGCGAAGTCGCTTTTGCTTTTTCGGGGTTCGGATGAACAGGTCATCACGAACTTTTCGCAGCTGCAGCGAAAAGGCGGTAAAGTCGGGATCGTGGATCCGACGGACCGGATTTTCTGCGATCACCCGGAAACTGTCGTGCTCGCCGGCGTCGGACCGCCACGTCTTGCCGCCCAACCCCTTGATCGGTTCGCCGGTTTCAGGGTCCGTGATTATCGGATGTTCTTGGCCGGCAAGAATCGGGTCCAAATACACAGGAAAATGTCGAGATAGACATCGTCGTCATCGACCATCATGACCAGAGCAAATGCCTTGTCCAGATCAGCCACGCATCTCCTTGCGAGAGATCTGCACCCTTGGGCGTTTCGGGGTCAAGCGAGGATTCCCGGAAGTTCCGTGAAACCTAGAATGTCTGAGGGCCCCGCGTCCTCGACACCAGCGCGTTGATCATCCGAATGCCCTGAACCCCGCTGATCCGGTAAGCAAGGTCGATCGTCGGCATGAGTGCCGGGTTTGCCTCGATCGCGGTAATGTTTTCCGGCGCGGTCTTGCGCGCCAGCGCGACGCCGATCACCCCGCAACCGGCCCCCAGTTCAAGCACCGGTCACCGGGTCGAATGCACGCATCAATGGCGCGACGTTCCATGAGTTCATAGCGGTCACGGCTCATCGCCCGATGCAAGGCCTGCGAGAAGATACCGAATTTACCTTCGACCTTGATGCCGGAAAGATCATATTCTGTGATGAGCCCGCACGATTGTTTCCCCTGACGATAAAATCAGGGCGCGGAGAGTTCAAGCCGCCTGTCACCGGTCATTTCTTGGCCGCCACCTTGCGCGTCGGTTTCTTGGCGGTTTTGGCGCGGGGTTTTGCAATCTTTTTTCCGGATTTTCCGGCCTTTTCGGCCAGCAGTTCGACGGCCCGATCCATTGTCACGGCCTCGGGCGGGGTTTCCTTGGGCAGTGTGGCGTTGATTTTGTCCCACTTCACATAAGGCCCGTATTTGCCGGACATGATCGCGACGGGGCCACCGGCGGGGTGCTCGCCAAGCGCGATCAGCGGCTTCGCTGCGGCGCCGCGACCGCCGCGAGACGCGATCTTTTCGGCAAGCAGTTGAACCGCGCGGTTCATCCCGACGCTGAAGACCTCGTCCAGCCCGTCAAGGTTGGCATTGGTGCCGCCTTTGTCAGACGTCGAGGACGCGTGCTTGATATAGGGGCCATAGCGCCCGATGTTGGCCCAGACAGATACACCGTCCTCGGGGTGCGGTCCGATTTCGCGGGGCAAAGCCAGAAGTTTCAGGGCCAGTTCAAGGGTCAGGTCTTCGGGCGGCCATTCCTTTGGCACGGACTGACGGGCTGGCTTCTTGTTGTCGTCGCTCAACAGGCCGCGCTGCACGTAGGGACCGAAACGGCCCTTGTGGATCCAGATTTCTTCATCGGCATCAGTGCCCAGCAGTTTGCCTTCGGGAGCGATACCGCTCTCTTCTTCCGACCCCGGTGGGCCGAATGCCCGGGTGTAGCGACACTCGGGATAGTTCGAACAGCCAATGAACGCGCCGCCGGACCGCGCCGTGCGCATTGACAATCGGCCTTCGCCGCAATGCGGGCAAAGCCGCGGATCGCTGCCGTCTGTCGTCGGCGGAAAAAGATGCGGCTCCAACACTTCGTTGATCTTGTCCAGCACCTCGCCGATCCGCAGATCGGCGGTTTCGGCCAGTGCGGCCGAAAAATCGCGCCAGAACCGCGCCAGAACCTGCTTGTAATCGGCATCGCCTGCGCTGACCTGATCCAGCTGATCCTCAAGATCGGCGGTAAAATCGTAACCGACGTATTTGTTGAAATAGTTGGTCAGGAACGCCGTCACCAGCCGCCCCTTGTCCTGCGCAATCAGGCGGCCCTTGTCCTTTCGACATAGCCGCGATCCTGAATGGTCGTGACGATCGACGCATAAGTCGACGGGCGGCCGATCCCCAGCTCCTCCATCCGTTTCACCAGCGTCGCCTCGGTATAGCGCGGCGGCGGCTGGGTAAAATGCTGGTCGGGGGTGACAGAGTCCTTCGCCATCACTTCGTCCTGCGAGATTTGCGGCAGCCGCTTGTCGTCGTCATCGACGACGCTGTCGTCGCGGCCTTCCTCGTAGACGGCGATGAACCCTTCGAACAGCACGACCTGCCCTGTGGCGCGCAATACGACCTGCCCGTCTTTCGACCCGACATCGACGGTCGTGCGCTCCAGTTGTTCCGCCGCCATCTGGCTGGCCAGCGTGCGTTTGTAGATCAGGTCATAGAGCTTGCGCTGGTCGGCATCCGAAATCCGCACCTCGTCGGTCGATTTCATTTCGGTCGGGCGGAGGCACTCGTGGGCCTCCTGGGCGTTCTTGGCCTTGTTTTTATA
>JBBKXP010000345.1:0-3808 GCA_037969545.1 Paracoccaceae bacterium
GTCCTGCCTTGCCGGATGGCGTGACGAAGACGTAATTCTTCGCGACCTTCTCCCAAGGCTGCCGACGGCGTTCCGCCGCCAGCCGATCATGGGCATTGGTCAACTCTTTCTCCTTCGCCAGCAAGGTCTCGCGGGCGGCGGTCCAGTCGTCGCGCGAGACGATGCGTTGGTGGGGGATTTGATCGGTCATGATTGGTCTCCATTCTGAGTGCGACAGGCCGCGGCTTTTGAGGACGAACGGCAATCCCGGCCCAAGTGTTTCGGAACGGTTCTGGGTCTGGATCACCCTTTGGCCGCTGTCTCGATGGTGGCAACGTCGATCTTCACCATTTCGACCATCGCTTCCATCACGCGGTTTGCCTTGGCCCGGTCTGGATCAGCCAGCAACTGCGGCAGGATGCGCGGCGTCACCTGTCATGACGGGCCGAAGCGGTCCTTGATCCAGCCGCACTGGACCGGCGCACCGCCCTCACCGAGCGCGTCCCAGTAGCGGTCGACCTCGGCCTGATCAGCGCAGTCAATCGAGAGTGAGATCGCGTCTGTGAAAGGGTGGTCCGGCCCACCGTTCATCGCGATGATGCTGCGGCCTGAAAGGGTGAAGTCGACGGTAATCACCTCGCCCTCCTTGCCGCCGGGGTAGTCCATCGGGGTCCGCATGACCTGATCGATGCGGCTTTCTGGGAAAAGCCCGGTGTAAAACGCGACTGCCTCTTCGGCATTGCCGTCAAACCACAGGAATGAGCTGATTTTGTCCATGATTTCGCTCCTTGCTTGCTCTTGCCGGTGAACGCGACCTCTTCGCCCTGAAGATCCTCAGGCTTCTCTTGTCTTGATTGAGCGGTTAACTGTCCGCTCTCTGCCGCTCGATCCCGAAATATCGGGCGATGCGGTCGAAGATCGTCCACGACATGTTTAAAGCCATTGCTGCCAAACTAGTGTCGGCTTCTTAGGCGTCCTTCAGAAAAGTCTCGCTGTGAGCGTGGCACTCCCACCCATCTTCGCCTCTCAGCCAAGTTGAGATGTCGGCGGCTTTCAGGTCCTGTTTCTTGCCATCCATGGTTACCTTTTGGCGAACCGTATAGGCGATGATCGCCACGTCTGCGGTCGGGATGGACACATTCACGTCGTCGAACGCGTACGTCTCGAGAGTCCACTCGCCCTCTTCGGTCATCTTGCCCATCTTGGCCTTCGGAATTTTCATCACCCCACTGGCACCCGTGACGAGAGCTTCTGTTGCCGACAGTTCAGATGTACGTTTCCCATCCTTTTCTTTCATCGCGTCCCAATAGGATTTCTCCAGAGCGATGATATCGTCTTTAGTTGGTTTTTTATGCGCCGACATGGTTTACCTCCATATATTGAGCCATCTCGAAAAACGCTTCTTTCGATGGAAGGTTCCTAACAGAACCGTCCGAATGGCAAAAATTAGCGCATTGCCATGAACCGTCTGTTGTGAAAGTTCGTCCACCTTACTCCGGGGGCGGGACGAGAAAAGCCGTTCAAAAACCAAGTCGGCACCTGTAGTTTTCTGGCGTCTTTTAACGCTGAGGTGCCCCTGGATTTGTAGTCACTGTGCTTGGCAATTTTTGGAAACAAAGAGTGGTAGATACTAGCGACATCGAACCGATCTCGGCCGATTGTGTTGAAAAAGTCCGATTTCAGAAACTGCGAATTTTTCGCGAGATAGCGAAGAAACCCAAGAACAGTGGTAAGTTGCATCTGAGTCGCGTTAAGCTCCTTCTGGATCGGTTTGGTCCAAAATTGACCGACTCCTCAGCTAAAATTCCCTGCTGCGTTTGTACGGCAAAAAGCCTTGCAGGAATCGACTCTAATCAGAGTTTTTTAACACAATCGGCCCGGAGCTGCCATTCAAGTGGAGCCGCCACGCCGCAGTACGGCCCGTCATTGCGACCATTCATCGATAACGCCGCACTAGAAATCGCGCATTTAGATGCCCACTGAAGTCATGCGCGCAAAGCATCCAAATGTCGGGATCTTGTGTCAGATTTCGTCACAATTACGCTGCACTTCACAACTTAAACTGTCCGAAGTTATGGGTACTCCGGATGCGTTCCGATGGATCAACCCGGTATTCTGGAGGACGGAATGCGCTTCGGTCGCTTGATTTTGGGTTTCCTGATCATCCTTGCGGTATTGTGGGTCGTGGTCGGGGAACTGATTACTGGCGCAAGTTCAGACGCGGGCGTCAATGCCCGTCTGACGACGGTGCGATCGCCGATAGCCGGGACCGTCGATATGCCCTTTCGCCCTTTCGGGACCAGAGTCGTGACTGAGGAAGCCCTTGCCGCGGTAGCCGGACATGCCATAAGTAGAGACGCGGATATGATCCGACGCCGGAAACAATAGTTTCTGAGCATGCGCCTTTGACGGAGCCAAATTGGGTCCGGGTCGCTGAAACTCTAGGAAAACCGAATGAACGTTCCCACCATTGGTATGTTGTCAGCAATAGCATTGTCAATTGCTGCACCAGTATATGCCCAGACTGCCCAGGCCATTGCCGCCACCGATCTGAATATCCGGTCAGGTCCCAGCCCTTTCTATGACATCATCGGGGTGATCCCCGGCGGAACTGAGGTTGCTGTTGGCGGCTGCCTTGATGCCGCTGCATGGTGCCAGGTCGACTTCAATGGTCTGACGGGCTGGGCATCTTCGGATTATCTGGCCGTTGGGGTAGACGATATCGCCGTGTCGCTTGCGTCGCGCCCTGCCACAGTGACAGTCAACACGGTCACCTACGAAGACACCGCGCAAACGCAGGCTGACCAGAACGCCGCAGCGGCGGCTGGTGCCACGGTCGGCGCCCTTGCCGCCATCGCTCTCGGTGGGCCGATTGGCGGGATTGTCGTCGGCGGGATTATCGGAGCGGGGGCAGGCGCCGCTGCTGTCGAGCCCAACGAGACGACCGTGACGTATATCACCCAGAATCCGGTGGAAACCGTTTATCTGAATGGTGAAGTCGTCGTTGGCGCTGGCGTGCCAATGGAAGTAACGACTTATGAGCTGCCGCAACCCGAGTTCCGCTATCTGACCGTAAATGGCCAGACGGTGGTCGTCGATGCGGCGACCAATACGATCGTTCGCGTCATTCGCTGAACCAACTGAATTATGTGATTTACTATTGGCCCGGGCATCTGATTGATGTCCGAGCCATCGCATTTGCGGGCGGTACAGATCCAGCGCCGTCGTGGCAACCGTCGATTTCCGATGCGTTTCGCCCGCAGAATCAGTAGGAAATGACGGCGCAAATCCATCGTCCTTGCCCACTACCAACTTGCGTCAATAAGACATCGACTTCTCGCTGTCCGCCTTCTGACCAAAGATGCCCTCTGCGCTCCTCGCAGCGAATGGCCGCTATCCGCCGATTCTGTGGAAAAACAACGTGTTGCAGGCGCAGAAAGTGGGGGCTGAATGAGAGGTCGAACACCTTTCTTGTCAGGCGGTTCGTAGTTTCTGCGGTGCAGGAGAGATCTTCGCTAGTTTGCGGAGGTTTTGGGCGGTTGCGGCGAGCAGGAATTCGTCGTTTGCACCACATGGGCCCCGTAATCGGAGCCGCCCAAGCCCAAGGATGCGTTGGAGGTGGGCGAAGAGCATCTCGACCTTCTTCCTCAGCTTCATTGAGATGTCGTATTGCCCGGTCTTGGCCCCTCTCGTGCATGTAAACATGCACCGCCGGGCAGTGGATGTCGCGGGCGACCTGGCGGGCATCTTCGTGTTCTTCGCGGGTGATCTTGCGCGCGTCGGCATTCGGGCAGCACATTGGTTTTGAGGGACAGGAGTGGCAGGTCAG
>JBBKXP010000346.1:0-19553 GCA_037969545.1 Paracoccaceae bacterium
GTGCCGGATGGTTCACCCGGTCGAACATCGCCTGCATGTCGAACTCATGCCCGTCGCGCGCGCCAACCTCCATGAACTGGCCCAATCCGCCGCGCTGCTGACCTGCGCCGCCGCTGTCGGGGCGCAATTCCTTGCGCCAGATAATTACCGGACCAGCGTGTTCCGTAGCCTCGACCGGCATGGTCATCACGCCGGACGGAAAGGCAGTCGCGTTCAACCCGTCGAACGCGGGGCGCGCACCAGCACCGCCTGAATTGAAGGTCAGCACTTCGGATCGCACCGCATCCTTTGGCGCAGGCGCATCGGTGCGCGGCCGCAAGCTGAGCTGAAAGTTGCACAGGCACCCTGCCCCCTCTGCCGGAACCACCCCCGGCAGGATCTGATCCAGCGCCGCATAGACCGCATCGGGGACGAAATGCCCGACGATATGGCGCAGCGCCACCGGCGCCGGGTGCACCGCGTTGACGATCGAATTGACCGGCGCGACAATCTCGAACGGGGCCAAGGACGCCGCATTGTTGGGGATTTCCGGCGCGATGGCGCATTTCAGCGCATAGCAGGCATAGGCCTTGGCATAAACCAGAGGACAGTTGATGCCTTTTTTGTCGAGACCGCTGGTGCCGGTGAAATCCGACACGATCCGGTCAGCGTGAATGGTGAGCGTCACCTTCAAGGTGATCGGCGCGGCGAACCCGTCCACCGTCATTTCGCCCGTTGCCGTTTCGCGCGGCAACGCAGCAATCCGTTCGATCGTCGCGCGGCGCGAGTTGTCCAGAATGAACCCACCGATGCCGTCCAGATCGTCCAGCCCGAATTCGGTCAACATCTCGACCAGACGGCGATGCCCGATCTCGTTGGACGTGGCCAGCGCATAGATATCGCCGATCAATTGATCCGGCTCGCGCACATTACCGCGCACGATCCGCACAAGGGTGTCGTCGACCGTCCCGCGTTCGGCGAACTTCATGATCGGGATATACAGCCCCTCCTCATAAACGCTCGCCGCATCCGCCCCGAACCCGCGCCCACCGATATCGACGACATGCGCGGTGCAGGCGAAAAACCCGACCAGGTGGCCGTTGAAAAACGACGGCGTGACCATCGTGATGTCGTGCAGATGACCCGTCCCCTCCCAAGGATCATTGGTGATGTAGACATCGCCCCCAAAAATGTTTTGCCGCCCGATCCGCCGAATGAAATGCGCCACCGCATCCGCCATCGCATTGACGTGCCCCGGTGTGCCCGTCACTGCCTGTGCCAGCATCAGCCCTTCGGCGTTGTAGACCCCGGCGGACAGATCCCCCGCCTCGCGCACCGAGGTGGAAAAAGCGGTGCGCACCAGCGCCTGTGCCTGTTCTTCGACGACCGATATCAGGCGGTTCCACATGACCTGATAAGCGACGGTGGATTGATCCTGCATGGCGTCAGACTTTCACAGTGATATCGATGCAGCCATCAGGCTGACATAGGGCGGTGCGGCTCGCAGGAACGATGATTGTCGTCTCGTCCTCGGTGATCGCGGCAGGGCCGTGGACGGTGCCGCCGGGGAGTATGGCGTCACGCAGGATCACTTTTGCGGGCGCGAATTTGGCATTCGCAGGATCGAAAATCTGCCGTGTGCTTTCGGTCGGTGTTGCCTTTCCGGGCTTAGCTTCCGCGATCCGGGCGACCGTATCCGGCCGCGTCGTTGCATTGACCGACCAGACGGTGATTTCCACGTCCATACCCGCGACGGAGCGGCCGAACAGTTTGGTATACTCGGTTTCAAATAGGGTCTGAAAGGTGCTTGCATCCGGGTTCATCGCCTGATCTGGCGTCAGGATGATGGGGATTTCCCAGCCCTGACCGGTGTAGCGCATGTAGACCTTGAACTCTGACAATATCTCGGCCTTGGCATTGCAGGTCCGCACGAACGCCGTCGCCTCTGCCTTAAGATCGGTCAGCAAGCCATTGATTCGGTTTGGTTCAAACCCGGACAACTTCATATAAACCGACCTGTTCGCCTCGAAACTGAACGGCGCACGCAGGAACCCGATGGCCGACCCGACCCCGGCCCCCGGCGGCACCAGCAGGCGATCAATGCCCAACTTTTCACACAACCGCCCTGCGTGGAGCGGTGCCGCGCCACCAAACGCGATCATCGTATAGCCGGCCAAATCCTCGCCGTTTTCCACCGCATGAACACGGGCCGCGTTGGCCATGTTTTCATCGACAACCTCGGCCAACCCAAACGCCGCCGTGACCGCGTCCATGTCCAGAACGTTGCCCAAATGCGCCTTCAGCGCCGCGTTTGAGGCGGCCCCGTCTAGCGGGATCGACCCGCCCGCAAAATTGTCCGGGTCCAGTTTGCCCAGCGCCAGATCGGCGTCGGTGACGGCCGGGCGTTCCCCGCCGCGCCCATAGCAGGCCGGCCCCGGTTCGGAACCCGCCGATTCCGGCCCGACCCTGATCTGGCGTATCGCATCCACATGGGCCAGCGATCCGCCGCCCGCACCGATCTCGACCATGTCTATAACGGGAATCGAAATCGGCATCCCCGACCCCTTCTTGAACCGATAGGTGCGGGCGACCTCGAACACCCGCGACGTCTTGGGCGTCTGGTTCTTGATCAGGCAAATCTTGGCGGTGGTGCCGCCCATGTCAAATGACAGCACCCTGTCCAGACCATAGCGGGCAGCGATGTTGGCGGCGAAAACGGCACCGCCAGCGGGGCCGGATTCGACCAGCCGCACCGGAAACTCCGCCGCACTTTCCAACGAGATGATGCCGCCGCCGGAATGCATCAGGAAGATCGGGCAGCCGACGCCTTCGTCCGCCAGACGCCCTGCCAATCGGCCCAGATAGGACTTCATCAGCGGCTTGACATAGGCGTTGGCGACGACGGTGTTAAAGCGTTCGTATTCGCGCATCTGCGGGCTGACCTCGCAGGACAGCGACACCATCACGCGCGGCAAACGTTCGGCCAGAACCGCGCCGATCAGGCGTTCGTGAGTGTCGTTGAGGTAGGAGTGGAGGGTGCCAACGGCGACACTTTCATATCCCGCCGCAGCGATCTGATCGACAACCCTTTCGACCTCGGCCCGGTCCAGCGGGATCAGAATACTGCCCTTTGCGTCAATGCGTTCGGCGACGGTGTATCGCATCTGGCGGGGCAAAAGCGGCTCTGGCAGGGTCAGGTTCAGATCGTATTGTTCGAACCGGCTTTCAGTGCGCATTTCGATCACGTCGCGGAACCCTTGGGTCGTGATCAGCGCGGTTTTCGCGCCACGCCGTTCGATCAGAGCGTTAGTGGCAAGGGTGGTCCCGTGGATAATCTGGTCGATTTCACCCGGGCCGATCCCTGCCTTGGCGCAAACCTGCGCCATCCCGTCGATGATCGCGTTTTCAGGCGCGGCATAGGTCGTCAACACCTTGGTGGAAAATGACTTATCCCAAACCTCAAGCATGACATCGGTGAACGTGCCGCCAATATCGACACCCATCCTGCAGGTCCGCGTCATGAAATCCCCCATTTCTTCGTGACCCTATCGCGCCGATAGAGGGTTCACCAGATCAGAGCGTCACCGCCTGCCCGGTCCGCGCTGATTCCTGCGCAGCAAGGCCCATTGCCACCGCCCAAGCACCATCGGTCACGCTGACCTGCGGCACCCCCTCGCCCCGGACAACGGCGTTGAACCCCTGATGTTGATAGAACGTCGATCCGTTGTGATCGCCTGCCGCCAGCAAAGCCGGATCGACTGGAATCTCGCGCACCACTTCGCCCTTGGGGTGGCGCGGGCTCAGGATCAGTTTCGGTTCGGGCGGTTCACCCAGGTGCGGTGGCCAGAACCGTCCCGGACCGGGCACCAGCGCCTCGATCTTGCCAAGTGGGCCGACCGCGCAGACCTCTTCCTGATAACGCGAACCTTCGGCAAACATGCACAACTCCAGCATCGCCTTGGAACCATTGATGAAATCCACGATCACAAAGGCATGGTCCCAGATGTCGGACGGTTTGCCGTCATATGTCTCGTCAAGATGGTTCACCGCCTGCCCGCCGCTGGCCATCACACGCACCGGATCGGATCGTAGGACCAGTCGCATTAGATCGAAGAAATGACAGCACTTTTCGACCAGTGTGCCGCCGGTATTGGCGTTGAAGCGATTCCATTCGCCGACCTTTCGAAGGAAGGGAAATCGGTGTTCACGGATCGTCAGCATTTTGACCCCACCCGTTGCAGACTCGACTTCAGCCAGCAGTGCGGCGATCGGTGGCATATAGCGGTATTCCATCGCCACCCAGACCGGTGCTGGATAGGTCTTGGCAAAGTCCGCCACCCACGCGGCCTGCAACTGGTCGGTATAAAGCGGCTTTTCGACCAACACCGGCAGGGCGCGCGTAGCGGCGATTTCGGCCAATTGCGGCACATGGCAATGGTTCGGGCTGACAATCACCAGCGCATCAAGATCGGGATGCGCCAGCAGATCAGCCAGCGTCGGGGCGATCAATGCACCCCCCGCCTCTTGTGCCGCAGCCGCCGCGAGGTCATCGACCGGATCAAAAACCACGACGATCCTTGCACCCGGCAATAGCGCGATATTGCGGATATGTTCGTGTCCCATCATCCCACAGCCGATCAACCCGTAGTTAACAATTTCCAATTTTTCAGCCCTTGCCTAACCGCGATATGTATCGTGTTTTGTCATTATCGAACCAGGTGCGGGAAAATTCGACCGGATCACCCGTTTGCGCCCAGCTGATCCGTTCAATGAACCCGGCGGCATGCCCCGCCTTGAGGGGAAAGGCCAGCGGAGTCCATGTCGGCACCGCCGCGACCCCGATCTGGTCCTCGATCCGCCCGATGATCAGGCCCAGTTCACGACGATAGAACAGGTAAAGCGACTCGGACAGCTCTGACGCGCCGACGACGTCGCGGTGGCTCGCATCCAACCAGATTTCTTCAAGGGCGATGACTGTGTCATCCAGCCGCCGCAAACGCCTGATCCGGTGTCCCTGCCCCGATGGTCCGAAATCCGGCGCGCCCGCCGGTTTCGCCAATCTGTCCACGGTCAGCACCTGCGCGGTCGGCAAGCCGCCACCACCAACCTTTTCCAGCCGAAAGAAGGCATAGACACTCGTCACATCAGCCCGGGCCCGCACATAGTTGCCCGAGCCCTGCACCCGTTCCAGCAATCCTTTTTCGGCCAGATCGGCCAGCGACTTGCGCAGAGTGCCGACGGAAATGCCAAGATCACCCGCCATATCCCGCTCGGGCGGCAAGCGGACGCCGTCTGCCAATTGCCCTGCGGCAATCCGGCGGATCAGCATTTCACTGATCTGGATATATTTCGGCAGCGCCCCGAGAGTCGCGGTTTCCATCACGTCCTCTCTGACGTCAAAGAAAATTGATACACTATTGATGCACACCAATGAAGATGCTACGCAAGACCCAATCGGCGCTTATGAAGGAGATTCGATGGCCAGTGCGAACACCATTGTTCCGATCACCAGCGCCGATCTGGATGCCGTCGAAGTGTCGTGGTTTTCCGCCCTGTGTTCCGACGATTATGCCTATCTGGGGGTGCCCGACGGTGCTTTGCGGTCCAGCTGGGACCACTGCCGCGACATCGTGCTTGAGGCCGAAAAGCATGGGTTTCGAAACATTCTTGCGCCGTCAAGCTATCAAGTCGGGCAGGACACACTGTCGTTCGTCGCCGGCATGGCCCCGTTGACTGAGCGGATAAATTTCCTGGCCGCGATCCGCTGTGGCGAGATGCAGCCGATCATGCTGGCCCGCACCGTGGCGACGCTGGATCACATGCTGCAAGGCCGGCTGACCCTAAACGTGATCAGCAGCGATTTTCCGGGCGAGGTGGCAGACAGCAAATTCCGCTACCAACGCAGTCACGAAGTGGTCGAAATCCTGCGTCAGGCCTGGACCCGTGACACGATTAACCATTCCGGCACTGTCTATCAGTTCGAAAACGTGCCCACGGATCCGGCCCGCCCATTTCAGCAGAACGGCGGGCCTCTGCTCTATTTCGGTGGCTACTCGCCTGCCGCACTCGAACTTTGCGGTGCCCAGTGCGACGTGTATCTGATGTGGCCCGAACCCAAAGAGCAGTTAAAGCAACGGATGAAAGACGCACATGCCCGCGCCGCCGCCCACGGCCGCACCCTCGACTACGGACTGCGCGTCCACATGATCGTGCGCGATACCGAGGCCGAGGCCATGGAATACGCCGAACATCTGGTCAGCAAGCTGGACGATGAATACGGCAAAGTGATCCGCGACCGAGCCCATGACAGCATCAGCCTTGGCGTTGCGCATCAGACCAAGGCACGCGAACTCGCGGATAAGTTTGGCTACGTCGAACCGCATTTGTGGACTGGCATCGGGCGGGCGCGGTCGGGGTGTGGCGCCGCACTGGTCGGTTCGACCGACCAGATCATGACAGAAATCGAGAGCTACCGCAAAATGGGCATCCGCGCCTTTATCTTTTCCGGCTATCCTCACATCGACGAAGCCCGTCACTTCGGCGCCCGGGTGATGCCGCACCTCGATACCTGCTCGTTGCCGCACGCCTATGGCCGCGTCCCCTCCGACACCCCCGCGACACCCTTGGGGACAGGAGAACGCCGCTAGTGGAACGCGTTGAAATCGCCAAAGACCTGAGCATCAGCCGGATCGTCTATGGCATGTGGCGGCTGGGCGACGACGCCGATACCAGCCCCGACCACGTGCGCGCCAAGATCGACGCCTGCCTTGATCAGGGTATCACGACGATTGATCAGGCCGACGTATATGGCGGCTACACGGCCGAAGAAATCATGGGTGCAGCCCTGACCCCGGCCCTGCGCAACCAGATCGAGATTGTCACCAAATGCGGCATCGTCGCCCCTGCCGGACGACACGAGGCCGCGGTGGTCAAGCATTACGATACCAGCCGGGCGCACATCATGGCCTCGGTCGATGCCTCGCTGCGGTTGATGAAAACCGACCGGATCGACCTGCTGTTGATCCACCGGCCCGACCCGTTGATGGACCATCATGAAACCGGCGGGGCGCTGGACGAATTGGTAAAATCTGGCAAGGCGCGCGCCGTCGGCGTATCGAATTTCAATCCGCACGACTGGACGTTGCTGCAGTCGGGCATGAAGACTCCGTTAGCGACCAACCAGATCGAACTCAGTCTTGCGGCACATGATGGGTTCAGCAACGGCGATGTGGCATTCCATCAACAGCACGGCCAACCCATCATGGCCTGGTCGCCCTTGGGCGGCGGCTCGCTGATGGACGATGGCGGCAGGGTGTTTACGGCACTCACAGCAATCGCCCGGACCAGCGGCACCGATATCGCCGCGGTTGCCGTCGCATGGCTGCTGGCGCATCCGGCCCGGATCACGCCGGTCATGGGTACAAATAACCTGAACCGGATCAAAGCATTGTCACAGGCCTTCGTCGTAGACATGGACCGGCAGACATGGTTCGCTCTGTTGACCGCCGCCTTGGGTCACGAGGTCGCCTGATGCCAGAGGATCACGACATGAACAGCACCTTCGCTCCCGATACCGACGCCCTCGCTTTTCGCGCCGCCCTTGGCGCCTATCCGACCGGTGTCACCGTGGTGACGACGATCACGTCCGAGGGGCCGATGGGGATCACCGCAAACAGCTTTGCAAGCGTCTCGCTCGACCCACCGCTGGTGCTTTGGTCGCCTTCGCGCACCTCGCACCGGTTCGAACATTTCGCCCGCGCGCCACGTTTCGCGATCCACGTCCTGGCATCCGACCAGCGACATGTCTGCGACGGTTTCACCCGCTCGAAAACCGCTTTCGATGGGCTCGACTGGACAGCATCGCATGCCGGTGTGCCCTTGATCGCCGGGGCCCTGGCCACTTTTGAGTGCAATTTCGAAGCGGCCCACGAGGCCGGCGACCACGACATCGTTATCGGCCGGGTCACGCGTGCACACCACCGCGCCGGTCTGCCACTGGTCTTTCACAGCGGCGATTACGGAAATTTCGCGAACGGGGCCTGAGACCCCGACGCAAAGCTGCGACCCGAAAAAGGGCGCGTTCAGGGGAGGAGGTCGTCATGGCCTTGCTATTCGCGGCCCTGTGGCCGTTGGAGCGGTTCAATACGTTTGTTCTGGCGATCGGCCGTTATCTGGCGATCGGTCTGCTGGTCATCATGGTCTGTTTCATCCTGTTACAGGTGATCCTGCGCTACGGCTTTGACGCTGCCCCGAATTGGTCCGAGGAAGGGGCGCGGTTCGGGATGCTCTGGTTGACCGGACTGATGGCCCCGACGGCCTATCGGCAGGGTGGCTTTGTGTCGATCGACATGCTGGAACGGGCACTGCCGCGGGTCGTCTCCGCGCTGCTGACGCTGGCCCTGCTGGGACTGTCGCTCTGGGTGCTGATCGTGATGCTCGATCGGGGCATTTTCAACCACGTCCTGTCACTCTCTGGCAATGGGACAAGCCCGGCGCTGCGCTTGCCGCTGGATTGGTTCGGCGGCGAACGGATCAAGTTCCGGCTGAACTGGGCCTATTCAGCTCTTGCCACCGGTATCGCCCTGCTGATCCTCGTGAACATCGAATTGGTGCTGCGCCAGATCATCACGATCCTTGGCCGCGGCGCTGACCTGAAATCGCTGTCGACCGGCGAACTGGCAAGGGCGGACTGACATGCTGATCTGGTTCTTGCCGGTCTTCCTTGTCCTGATCATGATCGGCCTGCCGGTGTTCTTTGCCCTGCTGGCCGCCCCCGGCGCCTTGCTGATCCTGACCGGGCAGGAACGCGATATTTCGGTCCTGTACCGTAACGTTTACAACGGCATGGACAGCTTTCCGCTGATGGCGCTGCCGTTCTTCATGTTGGCGGGCGAGATCATGAACCGGGGCGGCATCACCACCCGCCTCGTCGATTTCTCCCAGGCCATCATGGGTCATTTGCGCGGCGGTCTGGCGCATGTGAATATCCTCTCGTCGTTCCTGTTCGCGGGCATGTCCGGGTCGGCCGTCGCCGATGTCTCTGCCCTCGGCTCGACCCTGATCCCGGCGATGGAGAAGAACGGCTATACCCGCCGCTTTGCCGCCGCGATCACCGCTGCTTCGTCGGTCATCGGCCCGATCATCCCGCCCTCGGGGATCATGATCATCTACGCTTACGTCATGGGCGAAAGCGTCGCCGCGTTGTTCCTTGCGGGTATCATCCCCGGCATCCTGGTCGGCGTCGGTCTGATGCTGACGGTGCGGCTGCTGGCCGACCGCTATAACCTGCCCAAGGCCGAACGGATCGTCCACAAGAACCAGACCATCACGCCACTGGAGAACTGGGTCAGTTTCGCGCTGATCCGGATCAACTTTGCCGGTCTGCTTTACGGTCTCAGCGGATTTTTCCGCCCCGACGAGATGAGCGCGACGCTGGGCTGGGGTCTTTTCGGCATCTTCCTGATCGTCGCCCACGGTTTCATGATCTGGATGCGCACCCAAGTCAGCCGCGATTTCCGGTTGATTGCGAAAAAGGCTGTAGCACCGCTGCAAACCCCGATCATTATCCTCGGCGGCATCCTGATCGGCGTATCGACCCCAACCGAGGCCAGCGCGGTGGCCGTCGCCTATGCCCTCATCATCAGCTTTTTCGTCCTGCGGTCACTGAAAATCAGCGATCTGGGCGGGGTACTGTCGCGCTCGGCGCTGGCCACATCCGCCGTCCTTTTGCTGGTCGGCGCGGCGGTGGCGTTCAAGACGGTGGTATCGCTGTCCTACGCCCCACAAATCCTGACCGACGCCATTCTAGGTCTGTCGGAAAACCCATTGATCCTGCTGTTCCTGATCAACATACTGCTGTTCGTCGTCGGCATGTTCCTTGACGCGGGCCCCGCAATCATCATCCTCGGACCCATTCTGGGGCCGATTTTCGTGGAACTGGGCGTTCATCCGGTCCACTTTGCGATGATCATGTCGGTCAACCTGACCGTCGGGCTGGCAACGCCACCGATGGGATTGGTGCTGTTCGTCGCTTCGGGCGTGTCCGGCGAAAAGGTGGAATCAATCGTCAAGGCGATCTTGCCGTTCCTTGCCGTGGAAGTATTCGTGATCTTTCTGATCACCTATTTCCCCTTCATTTCGATGACGATCCCGCGACTGACCGGGTTTGTGCAATAACCGGGGCAACTGCCCCATAACGACCAACAGCATAGGGAGGATATCGATGCTCAAGGGTCTTACAACAGCGGCGCTGACAGCCGCACTATTGGCCACTGGCGCGACCATCGCGTCAGCACAGGCCGAATACACGATCCGCGCGACCGCCAATTCCAACGAGGCGGACGAGGATTACGACGGTCTGGTCGTGTTCAAGGATTACGTCGAAGCCGCCAGCAACGGCGCAATTGGCGTCGAGATCTTCATGGGAACGCAACTCTGCGCAACCGGCGAGGAATGTTTGCAGGCCGTCGCGGAAGGCACGATCGACGTCTATATCTCGACCTCTGGCGGGGCCGCCTCGATCTTTCCCTATGTCCAGGTGCTCGACCTGCCCTATCTGATGAGCGACGACCGCGTGGCCGAGGCTGTGCTGTCGGGTCCGTTCCTGCGCGAAATGCGCACTGCGGCGCTGGAAACCTCGGGCGACAAAATCCGCCTGATGACCATTGGCAACACCGGTGGCTGGCGGTCGTTCGCCAACACCGAACGGGTCGTCCATACGCCAGCGGATCTGGAGGGGCTGAAACTGCGCACCGTGCCTGCAGACTTGCCGCAGGAACTGACCACGGCGCTGGGCGCCAGTCCGACCCCGATTCCGTGGCCTGAACTGTTCACTTCGCTGCAGACCGGCGTCGTCGAAGGCACCGCCAACGGCATCACCGACATCATGGGAATGAAATTCCCCGATGCCGGCCTGCAGTATCTGACGCTGGATCGGCACAGCTACATGGGTGCCTTTTGGTGGATGAGCAATGACAACTTCATGGCGATGCCCGAGGACATGCGCCGGGTCGTCGTCGACGGTTTCGCCGAACTGCAGCAAGCCACGTTTGCCAGCCCCAAGCGCAAGTCGATCGAAGCTTACGAAGCCTTCCTCGCCGGGGGCGGCAACGTCTATGTCCCCACCATTGAGGAAAAAGCGGCCTTTGCCGCTGCAGCCGAGCCTGTCTACGCATGGTTCAACGCCAACGTCGATGGTGGCGAGACGATGTTCAACGCACTCAAATCCGCCGTGACCGACGCCACTGCGGAACTGGACGCCGAATATTCTTCGGACTTGAACTAGGATCATCCGGCGGGGCGTTTATCGGCGCCCCGCCATCCACCCCAATGCCGAGGCCGCGATGCAGACACCACCTGCCTTTGCATGGCACACCCCGGTTCCGTTTCAGCCGACAATGCCGCAATCGCGCAAGATCGCCAGCCAGTTGGACAGCCACGCCGACCTTGGTGTGCCAATCGGCGGTATCGGTGCTGGTGGCATCAACCGCGGCCCCGGCGGCGGTTTCAATCGATTTACCCTGAAGGCCGGACAGGTTGATTACCTGACCAATCCCGCTGATGGCTTTGCACTCTGGACCACCCAATGCACCGCCCACGCGTTGCGCCCCACCGCACCCGAGGGTTGGCCTTGCGACTCCACAGGCCATTATGCCGCCCTGTTTCCCGCCGCATGGCACAGCTACCGGCGTGGCGACCTGAGCCTGAAAATCCACCAGTTCAGCCCCGTCGCGCCCGGCCTTGAACCCGACACCGACCTGCCCTGCGGCCTGTTCCGTGCCACATTCACAAACACCGGCGCCGCCGCGCTGGATGCCGCCTTGATGTTATCCTTCACCAACATGGTTGGCTGGTTCAACGGCTTTGGCGCGCCGGGGCATCCCGGTGGCATCGCGGGGCAATGGAACCGGGCCACTGACAATGGCGTCCTGATGGGGCGCACTGTCGCTACCATAGGCGAAGGCGACGGTCAGATGATGATCGCGGCACAAGGTGGCGAGGTCACGACCTGTCCGGCTTTCGACCCGACCCGCGACGGCACCGCCCTCTGGGCGGATTTCGCCAGCAATGGCAGGATCAATCCACTTGGCGACAGTTGGACCAGCGGCGGCGGCTTTTCCGAATTTCACGCACCACAGCACACCGGTGCCGTTGCCGCCAAGGTTACGCTGGCACCCGGTGCCAGCCAGACCGTCACCTTTGTGCTGGTCTGGGACCTGCCACTGATCCGCTTTGGTCAGGGCCGAACATGGGCGCGGCATTACACCGCCAGATGGGGGACAACCGGCGACAATGCCGAACTGATCGCCACACATGCCCTGACCAGCGCCGACCGCTGGGCCGACACTATCGCCAAGTTTCATGGTGACGCCAACAGCCGTCTGGACCTGCCGCCCGAGGCAACGGCGCTGGCGATCAACGAACTTTACATGCTGACAGACGGGTTGTCGGTCTGGACGGCCCCAACTACGACCGAGCCTGCACATTTCGGGCTGATCGAATGTCCCGATTATCCGCTTTACAATACCCTTGACCTTTGGGTTTACGCCGCAGCGACGGTGGCCGACCTGTTTCCCGAACTCGCGCTTTTGGTGGCATGCGACTACGCCACGACTGTCGCGCAAGCCGATGCAGAACCGCGCTATCACCTGCGCTCGACTACCCGGTTTCCCCGGCAGCGGCACGGCATGCTCCCCCATGACCTTGGCGCCCCCAACGCGGACCCGTTTGTCTGCCCGAACGACTACGCCTACCAGGACTCGACTCGCTGGAAGGACTTGAACGCGATGTTCGCGATCACCGCCTGGCGCGCGGCGCGAACCAGCGACCCAGCGCCATTCGTCGCACCCGTGATGCTGGCGATGGAGGCCCTTGCAAAGTTCGACCGCGACGGCGACGGCTTGATCGAAAACGACGGCTTTCCCGATCAGACGTTCGACAACATCCCGCTGAACGGAATCTCGGCCTATTGCGGTGGCCTCTGGCTCGCCGCCTTGCGGGCCTCAGCGGCGCTGTGCGTAAGCGCCGGCGTCGACGCAAGTCGCTGGATCGCCATGTCGAAATCCGCCGAACCGGCATTTATCAACGCCCTCTGGACCGGCGAAATGCTTCGGGTCGATAGCAAGGGCGCATTCCGCGACGCGTGTTTCGCCGAACAGATGTTCGGCCCGGCAACAGCGCGGATGCTGGGCCTTGGCGATGTCATCGACCCCGATATGGCCCGAACCGCCCTGCGAACCGTCTTTCGGCGCTGTTTCGTCGAAACCGGTGGCAAGGGCGCAGTCGGCGTCGCGTCGGCCACCCACTCAAGCAGCCAATATGCGCCAAAGGGCGAGGAAGGCCTGCAATGGGACGAAATCCTGATCGGCTTCAACTATTCGCTGGCGACGCAACTGCGCGTCTATGGGTTGGAGGCCGAATGCCGCGCCCTGATGCAGGCACTGGCGCACGAACTCGGTCCGGTGCGCGGCCTGCATTTCCGCACCCCCGCCGCCATCGTCCCCAGCAAACCGACATTCCGCGCACAGATGAACCTGCGCCCACTCGGCAGTTTAGGCTTGGTCGCATCACATGCGTAGCCGATCAACGAAATGGGTAGATCCACACGCGGTAATCCTCGATCAGCTCTCGCGCTTTGGCGATTTCCTCGGCCGACATCTTGCGCGCCACGTCCTCGAGCGTGATTGGCGCATCCGCGTCGCCGCCAATCGCCGACAGGGCATACCAGAGATAGGCCCGGACCAGATCCGGGGCAGGCAATCCGCGCCCGACCTCGTAATACCAGCCGACTCCGGATTGCGCCCCGGCATGACCCTTCATTGCTGCCCTGAGATACCAGTCGAACGCCCGCACATCATCCTGCGGCACGCCGAGACCCATCGCGTAGATGACCCCGATCAGTTCTTCGGCATCGGCATTGCCGGACCGGGCATAACGCTCAAGTTCGGTGCGCGCGGCGACAAAATCTCCGGCCTCCATCAGATCGCGGGCATTTTCGATGTCGGCCAGCACCGGGGTCGCCAGCAGCGTCATCAGGGCAAGAACGTATTTCATGGCGCTATCCTTGCCCTGTTTCTGACCGCTGCGCCAGCCATTGCCCAGTCCATCAGCGCCACCGATTTCTTGTCCGCAGACCCCGCAAAGGCCGCCATCGGGCGGTTGTTGTTCTACGATCCGATCCTATCGGGCAACCAGAACATCTCTTGCGGCACCTGCCACAATCATGCACTCGCCAGCGGCGATGGTCTGTCGCTCGGGATCGGTGAAGGCGGCGTCGGACTTGGCCCTGATCGCACCCCCGGCAATGATGCAGTGGCAATCCGCAAACGCATCCCGCGCAACGCCCCTGCCCTTTGGAATCTCGGTCATGCCTCGATCCGCTTGCTGTTTCACGACGGACGGCTCGAGATTTCTGACCTTTACGGCAACGGATTCAATTCCCCTGCCGAAGAATGGCTGCCTCAGGGGCTCGACAATATCCTTGCCGCGCAGGCACTTTTTCCATTGGTCGCGCAGTTTGAAATGGCCGGCAACATTGGCGAAAACGAAATCTCCGGGGCGATGCATGACCGCATCGACACCCCCTGGCCAATCATCGCCAAACGCGTGCGCACGATCCCGGAATACGGCGCGATGTTCGTTCAGGCCTTCGCTACCATCGACGATCCGGCAGAGATCTCGATTGTCGACATCGCCAATGCCATCGCCGCATTCGAAGTGCTGGAATGGCAGAGTTTCGACAGTCCTTACGACGCCTGGCTGACCGGCACACCCCTGCCCGACGACGCCGAACGCGGGCGGCAGGTGTTCTTTGGCGCCGGCGCATGCAGCAGTTGCCACTCTGGCCACCTTTTCACCGACCAGAACTTTTACGCGATCGGCCTGCCCGCCTTCGGCCCCGGCCGCACCCGCTTGAACGACCCGATGCCGCGCGATGTCGGGCGGATGGCCAAAACCGACGATCTGGCCGATGCTTATCGTTTCCGGACCGCACCGCTGCGCAACGTCGCCCTGACCGCACCCTACGGGCACAACGGTGCCTATCCGACGATTGACGGGATCATCAGACACCACGCCGACCCGACAGCCGCCCGCACCGCATGGACCCGCGACATGGCGGCGCTGCCAAAGGTCGACTGGCTGTCAGGCGGCGATTTCGCGATCCAAGACGACGCCCGCGAAATGGAACGGCAAGATCGCCCGCTAGACATTCAACCCGTCGATCTGACGGATGCAGATATCGCCGATCTGGTCGCGTTCTTGAACGCACTGACCGGCATCGGCGCAAAATACCCGCCGATGGGACGCCCCGCCCGGGTGCCAAGCGGCCTGCCCGTCGATTAAAGCGGTTCGGGTTTTCTGGGAAACGGTCGGACCGGAAATCGCGTTCGAGCGTAGCGAGAGGCAGCGAATTCCGATTCCGATGAAACCTGAACCGCTCTAGAACAGAACCTCGTCAATCGGGCGGCGGGCACGTGCGGCTGCAGGGCCGGTCGGCACCCCAAACCGGATCCCCTGCAACAGCCTGCGGTCTGCGCCAATCCCGAACCGTTCCATGACCTGCCCGCGCGTCAGTGGATGATCCGAAAGCGCCGCCATCGGCCAGCCGGCCATGCCCAGCGCCGTTGCCTCAAGACACATCCGAAGATAGGCCCGGCCCGATGTGACCGGGCTTTCCTCCGCCGGGCGATGAAAACAGGCGATGACGGCAGCCGATTGGGTCACTTCAGCTTCGGCCGTCAAACCCTTGGCAAGGCTCAGCTGATTTAGCATCCCCCAAAGCGACCCAAGGGCAAGTCGCGCCCCGAATGCCGCGGCGCCCGACATTTGCAACGCGGCGCGGTTTAGTCCGTCAAAGTCATAGCGGGGGTGACGCGGCGACAGCCGCATCCACGACAGCAACTCGCGGCGAAACCCGCGCCCTTGCATGATCTGCAGGGCTGCCCAATCGTTCCGTTCCGCCAACCACGCCTTGCCGGGACGGTCAATGACCAGCGCGGCATCGGTGCGGCTCCAGCCGAACAGACTTACCGGGGCCATCTCGAACGGGCCGCGAAACGTGAACCGATCTTCGAGCTGCGCCTGCAGACCATCGGCCTTGACCCCCGACGTCAGGCTGAACCGCGCCGCCAGTTGGCATCCCGGCCATGTCGAACGATCGTTGGCCTGCCAAAGATCCCTGACCCCGGCGCCGAACCCTTCGGCTGATAGCGCCAGCACCATCGCTTCGGCCACCGCGCCGCAGGACAGTCCCGCGTCAGCCCCGGTCGGATCGCCCACCGCCAGTCCGACCGACAAATCGCAGGCCAGCAAAAGTCCCGCGCCGTCGCGGCGCCAACGCCCCGGTTGGGTATTGTGCACGGTCGGGGCCAACGTCGCCCGCGCCACCAGTCGGCGCAAAAGATCATCATCCATCATCCCGGCCTCTGCATCAAAACCGCCATCCGTTGCACCGCCTGCAATTCCAGCTCGGCGACCGGCGACGCCGCAAGGCCGGGGAGCGACAGCGCGATCAGCAACAACGGATCGACCCGCACCAACAGCACATGGGTTGCGGCGTAGCGATTGAACAGATGCGCGATATGATCATCCTCGACACCGCCAAGGCTGGGCGGCGCGGCGCGCCGGAGCACCGGTGCCGCGGCGAAAATGCGCCCCAGCACAGGCGCATCCAGGTCGCTTAGTGCTGCGCCTTCGATCAGCACCGCACCGTCAACCAGCGGATGCGATTGCAACCCGCGCAGGAAATCGACTGGATCGTCGCCCCTGCCAGCCAGAAAGCGCAACAGTGAAAGGTTCCTGGCTTCGGCCCGCAACACACTGGCATCATTAAATACTGTCGCCGCCAGCATCGCTGCGATACAGATCGCCGTGACCTGAATTGCACCGCTCCGGTCCAGCCCCGCCAGAACCGCAATCAGCCCACCAGCCAGCACCGCCGCAACGGCCACAACCAGAAACCCGCTCATCGCCACGGTCCCGGATTGCGCTCGCCCCAGACTGATCGCCAGCCAACCCAGGAACAGCACTGCCAGCGGCGATACCTGCACCGGCAGGCCGACCTGCACGATCAGGAAATCCGCCGCAGCCAGCGGGATCAGCAGGATCAGCGACAGCCCGAGGCGTACCGCCATCCGGTTTTCCGCCTGCGACAGCGATGTGCGGTCACGCTGCACGATCATCCAGCCAGCAATGACAAAGGCGCCAACCTGGAACGCCAGCATCCCCCACAGCCGATCGGGATCGACCACGCCGGCCGGAAAAAACGCCAGCACCGCAAAACCCACGGTTCCCACCGCGACCGCCAGTTTGGCCGCAGGGTGGGCATGACGCCGCAGCAGCCCCTCGGCGAGCAGAATAACGGCGAGCGGGATCAGCGCCGCCGCAAGCAAAACAAGTGCCCGAAACCCGTGACCCCCGGTCACGACAACCAAGGCACGGCCGGCGAACAGCAGCATGGTGACCCGGACGCCAAACAAGAACCGTCGGTTGATCGGATCGGCGACATCGCGGCTGGTGATCGTGTGGTGCAGCACACCCAAACCGACCAGCGCCGACATCGACAGAAAAAGGTCGGTCAGGTACGGCGCGGCAGCGATCATCTGCCGAGCCGCCCAAGATACCGCCCCACCAGGGGGCGCAGCAGGGTGGCCAGCCACGCCGGACGCGGCCGTTCGACCCGCCCGCGATGAGGGTTCAGGAACCAGCCCCGGTTATCCGCCGCGCGCCGTTGGCCCAGCACCGCATTGACGACTTCGTAGGCCATCAGCTGCCCGGTGGTGATGACCATCGGGGCAAACGACATCCGGCTGCGTTTGCCCGCCACGACATCGCCGACCATTGCCATGTCAAGGTAGTCGCGGGACGAGGAATGGATGACGACATAGGTCGCCTCGGCCCGAAACGCTGCTGCCCGCTGGCCTTCGGTCAGCCTGTCCCATTCTGTCCCCATCGTCGGGTAGTGCATCCGTGCCTCGTGCGGCTGATCACCGGGCGCGGTGACAAAGACCGATGGCAGGGGCGACGCATAGGCGTCGATCACCGGCTTGCCCAGTGCCCGCGCCCGCCGGTAAAGCAGCAGCGATGCCCCCAGATCATCGGTCCCGTTGACTACCGCTGCCGCCGCGCTGATCGCCTCATCGACATGTTCGACCCAGTCGGCATGCCAGACGGTGACAATCATCTCGGGGTTGATCCGGGCACAGACCTCTGCCGTAGCCTCGGCCTTGTGACGCCCGATTGTATCGCCAAAGGCAAAGACTTGCCGGTTCAGGTTGGAAACCTCGAAATGGTCGATATCGGCGATGATCAGATGTCCGATGCCGATCCGGGCCAGCGCCATGATGCAGGCCCCGCCCATGCCCCCGGTGCCGCAGACGAACACGGTTGCAGCGGCCAACCGTGCCTGTTCGGCCTCATTCACGAACCCGATATTGCGCCGGGTCATTTCGCTATAGTCAAACATCTCGTCTCGCCTTGATCGGGCGCAGCGACCCAAATTGCCGGGTGCTGTCCGACCAATGCACGACCGGCAGGATCAGGCGGCGCAAGGCAACCAAAGCACCCGTCATCAACAGACCCAGAAGCGCAGATTTTGGCACTTCGCGGCTCAGATACTTGCGGATCGCCGGCATATCCAACCGGCCAAGCTGCAAAACATCGTCGCCACGATCATAGTCCAGCCGATCGCGGCAAAAGTCATTATAGCGTCCGTCGCGGTGCTGCGCCGCGACCCCGAACGATTTTTTCAGATCGTCCGACCCACCCGTATAGGCGTCGGTTATCACGAATCGATCTTCGTCAAATCCGGCCTCTGCGCCGACACCGAACACATGTCGCTGCGTCTCCATGATCCGGCGCGCCAAAAGCAGGTGGGTCAGGGTGCGCCGCCCGCCACCCGGGCGCGGCCAGATGTCCGAGAATATTTCCGACACCATGCCCACTACCGCTGGTACCTGGGTGACGTTGGAAATCCAGATCGGACGGAACTGGTGACGCACAAACACCAGAAAGCATGTCAGCCCATATAGGACCCAACTCAGGCTTTTGCTACGCTCATCCGGGTCGACCATGACCAGACCCAGATGCAGTACTTCGGTCGGCTGCGGCTGCGTCGCCACCTGCATCACCGCCAGCGCGTTGAACGCCACAGGCATGCCGTCAGCCCGGCGCACAAGGGTTATGATCGTCTCGGACATTCGCGACTTGTCGCCCGAGAAGACGCCATAGGTCAGGTCGCCTATCACCAGGGTCTTGGCGGCAATCAGGCGCAGATCGGCTGATAGTGCAGCCAGATCTTGGTCCGGCATCCACAAGCCCGGACGTTCGACAATCCGCACCGTCATGCCACCATCGGTGCGCAGGCCCACATCCATTTGCCGCCGCCCGAGCGCCCTGAAAATTGTTCTGATCACCTGCAACGCCCTGCTGCCCTTTGCGGCAGGTTAGGCAGCCCGAAGTTCACACACAAGGGTGGCGAAAGCTGACCCTAGACGTAGCGGTTCACAAGGTTCTCCAGACGTTCCTGCCGTCCTGATTTCGGCTCGGGGTTGATCCCGTCAGCCTCGACCCGTGCC
>JBBKXP010000347.1:0-3519 GCA_037969545.1 Paracoccaceae bacterium
CTCCTAGTGCGACAGCGCACCCAGACGATCAACGCCCTGCGGGCCCATCTGGCCGAGCAGGGTATCGTCGCGCCCGTCGGTCCTGCCCATGTCGGTTGCCTCGCCGCAGTCGTCGGGGGGGACGACGGCATCTTGCCTGCGGCGGTGCGAGATCTGGCGCGCTTGCTTCTGGGACAGATCACCGACTTGCGTGAGAAGATCGCAGGCCTGGATGGAGAGCTACGCCGACGCGCGAGCGCGGACGACACCGCGCGGCGGCTGACGACGATTCCAGGTATTGGTCCGATCACCGCTGCGGCGATCACCACCTTCGCGCCGCCCATGGAGACCTTCTCAAAAGGCCGGGATTTTGCGGCTTGGGTCGGGCTTACGCCGAGACAGCATTCGAGTGGCGGCAAAGAGCGACTCGGACGGACATCGAAAATGGGTCAGCGCGACATCCGAAGATTGCTGATCGTCGGTGCCGTCGCGGTCGTGAGGTGGGCGGCACGCAAGGTCGCCCCAGAGGGCTCATGGCTTGCGCGGATGCTGGCGCGCAAACCGAAGATGCTGGTCGCGGTAGCGCTGGCCAACCGCATGGCACGGACGGCTTGGGCGCTGATGCGCAAGGGCGAGGATTACAGAGATCCGGCGATGGCGACCGCATAGGTCAAGATGGTCGGGGTGTCGCTGAGGATGTGAGCAGAACGAAGGAACGTAAGGGCAGA
Organism: Paracoccaceae bacterium; assembly: GCA_037969545.1. Taxonomy (GTDB): domain Bacteria; phylum Pseudomonadota; class Alphaproteobacteria; order Rhodobacterales; family Rhodobacteraceae; genus JBBKXP01. The sequence goes on from JBBKXP010000347.1 coordinate 708, forward strand.
CGGTCAAGAGACCGGGTTGGGAGAACCATCATTCCGGACGATGCGCCTTCGAGCGCGGGTAAGCGAAATGGTCCCGACCTGCATATCTCCATACAGGCCCGCGGCGCATGAAAGGCCGCAACTTCGAGGCCGGACACACGACCGCACCTGATCACATGCCCAAACGTTCCGAAAAATCGCTTGCATTCGAGGGGGCGTCCACACACGTCCGGCCTGACCGCTCTGCCGCGCATAGAGAGTGTTCGATAGTGTCCACCACTGCTAGTGGACATGTATGGACGCCCCGGAATGCCGCCTCGCGCTCGGCGTTGAGATAGCCTTTGTCGGCCCAGACCGAAGCTTCCTTGCCGTGCAGCAAATTGTCCTAGACCTGGCTGTCCACTGCCCTCCCATCGAATGCATCGCAATCGATGGGAGGGATGCAGCTTGGCGGTCGAGGTCTCGACGCTGTGGGTGACACCGGTGTCGGCATCGACACCGATGTGCGTCTTCATGCCGAAATACCAGTCGTTGCCCTTCTTCGTGGACGACATCTCCGGGTCCAGCGCGCCCGCTTTGTTCCTGGTCGAGGACGGCCCGTCGACGATCGTCGCATCCACGAGGGTGCCCGAGCGCAGCGTGATGCCCTTGTTGGCCGGAGCCCAACCTAGTATTCGCGACATTTGAGTGATGACTGATATTCAGTCAAGCCGTCATCACGGAACAGCGCAGCTTACCTCGATCTCAACCCATCAACAGCCAACCGACATGTGTTATTTGCATCTGCTATTCAGGAAACGCCTGCCGGATTTTCTACAGCTCGGCCCAGGGCCGCAAGGTCGGAGTAACGATCGCCAATCCTGTGATGGGGCCGCCCTCCGGTCGCAGCACCCAATGCGACGACAAGTTCGTCCGCAGCAGGCGCATCGTAGATTGAAAACTGAACCGTCAGATAGTGCGACCGTCGCCCGGTGTCATGTTTGTCCATGAGCGGAATGTTGATCTGTGCATTGGCGGGTCCGCGTGTGTTGGTGAACCCCAGATAGCTTTTCGCGCCCACGGCCTCGCGGTAGAAATTGCCGAATTGCAGGGTGTGGATCAATGCTGAGGCATGTTCCAGTTCGCAATTCGTGCCTGCAATGCAAGCCTTTCCATAGGCCTCGATCGCGTCGCCCGATCCGGCCAGCGCAATCAGTTGATCGGTCAGCATCTTGCCCAGCGGCGGTGCCATGCGCTTGATGTCGGGGCCAAGGTCTTCGACGTAGCCCCTCCCGGTCCAAGGGTTTGTGACCACGGCGGCCACGCCGATCATGCGTAGCGGAGGCGTGGCGGCACGTTCGCCTTCGCGGTGAATGGTCTCGTCGAAGGTGACGATTTTTCTCAATTCCGGGAGCATGGCTTATCCTTGTTTTCAGAGGCGGTAGGGGATTCTGTCGGTGATCCGGTTCACGGTTCCTGCAATCTGGTCGCCTTGGTAGATGCCGAAACTGCCGTGCCGGTATTCGTCCTTATAACGCGACAACATGCTGCGTTCGGCGGCGGAAGTGATTGATCCAAAAGGGATGTCAGCAAGATCGAAACAGCGCATTGTCGCGGGTATGTCGCCCGTTACGGTGCCGTGATAGTAGATCCGATGCTGATTGGACTCGCTGTCATGAAAGACAGCATAAAGATTATCGAGAACCGGATCGAGACCGGACTTTTTTAATGAATTGATAAGTCCGTCCAAATTGTTGTTCGTTGCTGGTGCAGTGGGCAGGGTGAGCGAGCCGTCCTTACTTACCTGCAAAACGACCTGACTGTCTCGCGCGACCAACGCACCGATGGCGACGTTGTCGGCTTCGCCAGCAGCATTGACCAGTACGTCTTCCAGCCCGATCGAGAAATATCCGCCGCGAAAATAGCCGAGCGGTTGGTTGTCCGTCGTCTCATGCGCAAGAACCCGGCCGATCAGTACAAGGTGATCGCCGGCATCCACCAGCTTGTGATGCGCGCAGGCGAAGGTGCAGAGCGAGTTGTCCAGCAATGGGACGTCATCGGGTCCGCTGTGCCATTTTGCTTCGTTAAATTTGTTGGGCGAGCGCGACGCGAAAAGGCCCGAGACAGCCTTTTGATCCTCGCCCAGTATGTTGATGCCGAAATGCTCGGCCTCGGCGAAGACGTTGCAGCTATGCGCGGACTTGGCGATACAGATCAGCAATAGTGGCGGGTCGAGCGAGACAGAGGTAAAGGAATTCGCGGTGAAGCCGCGCGGCGTGCCGTCTGCCTGTCGCGTTGTCACCACTGTGATTCCGGTGGGGAAGGCGCTGAAAGCTGCGCGCAAGGCTAGTTTGTTCTCTTGTGTCATTGGTAAGGGGGCGGCGCATGGAACCATGGCATCATGCTGGCCCAGCGTTGGTGGCGGCGCATACGCCCCCATGGGACGGCCTGCAAAGCGCAGGGGATTGGCGGCAACTGTCCACGGCTTGCCGCCGGGATCGGGATGATTAATTTGGGTCAGCATGCCGCGCGCCGCCACATGTGGATCGGCAAAGATGTCGCGGATCGTGTTGAGCGGCCCGAAAGGTACCTGCCCACCCAGCAATTTCGTCAGTGTGGCCTTGTTGTGTTTTGTAGTCCAGTTGCCGACCATTTGGTTGATCTCGGCCCGCCTAATCGCCCGCGCGGCGCGGGTGGCATAGCGCGGATCGGTGCCCAGTTCCGGGTGGCCCATGATCGCTGCCAAGTTATGCCAGAACGGATCGTCCACGATTCCCAAGGCGACGGCGCCGTCGGCGGCGGGGAACACGCCAAAAGGCGCCAGAAAGGGGTGTGCGTTACCTTCCGGGCCAGA
>JBBKXP010000348.1:0-5320 GCA_037969545.1 Paracoccaceae bacterium
AGCGACAACAGGGCCAGAAGCCCGACTGACACGTAGGTGATCATAGCAGGGCATCCTGTTCGGCGAAGGCACCAATCGCGCTTTCGGTTTCATCGAACTTGCCCTGAAGGAACAGGACAAGGGCCGCGACAAGAGTGATCCAAGACATCAAAGCGAACCACATCCAGCCAGCAAACCAAGGCAGCTGGACCAGCCAAAGAGGCGTTTCCAGCACCGTGTTCGCGTTGGACTCGTTTGTGATGGATTTTTCCAGAACCGGCCAGCACCGCAAGGCAATTAGCGAAATGGTGATTGTCAGAACCAGCATCGAGAACAGATCGAACATCACGCGCCCGCGCGTCGCGACCCGGCTGCGCAAAAGGTCGATCCGTACATGGCCGAGTTCCAGCAGCGTAAACGACATGCCCCAGGCGGCGGCGATCGCCATCGTATAGCCGCTGATCTCGTCGGTGCCACCGAACGAGGCCCCTACCTGGCGCAAGACGATGTCCGACAGCACGAAAGCGGCGCAAAGAAGCAGGCCGATCCCGATCAGGATCGCAAGTCCTCTGTTCAGCTTTCTCAGTTTCGTCAGAATGTCTTGTGCCATGTTGGGGCCTCGCTTGAGTGTGAGGGCATCAGTTCGCGACGACGGTCACACCGACTGCCGCACCAACGCTGTCGTTCCAGCGCGCAACCCAGTCGGCACCGGCGCGCGACGCCCAGTCGGGGAGCACTTCGGTCACAAGGATGTCGCGTGCGGTGGCAAAGTCCGCATCCGACACCTCGACCAGCGTCATCGCGCGCTTGTCTCCCGACGAGCAGTCGCCCTTGCCGGTGAGGCACGCGATATCATTGGTCAGCGCGCCCTGGGCGCTCGCCCATGCTGGGGCTTCAAAATTCTCTGCGAGTTGAGTTGTGATCAGCTCCTGCGTGGCTGCGTCTATGCTGGTCCACTTGTCCATGTTGATCGCCGTGACGACGAAATCCCAGCCGCCCAGAGGGATCGGCAGCAGATGTGTGGATACTTCCCACCAGCCGGCACTGTAGCCAGAGCCTGCTCCAGTCACAGCGCAGTCGACAACGCCCTTCTGCAGTGCGCCCGGAACTTCCGAGAAGCTGACGTTTATACCCTCGGCGCCCAGTGCCTCGAGGAACTTGGCGGTCATCCGGCCAGAGGCACGGATTTTCAGACCCTCCAGGTCCGCCAAGCTGGCGATCGGTTTGTTGCAGAATACGACCTGCGGCGGATAGGGCGCAATGGCCAGAACGTGCGAATTGAATCGATTGTTGTAGATGTCCTCGACCATCGGGCGGGCCGCATCGACCATCGCTTTGGCGTCATCGGCAGTAAGTGCCAGCATCGGCACGTCCAGACCCTCCAGTTCGGGCGCGTCGGCGACAGCATAGTCAGCAACGGTCATTGCAACGTCATAGACGCCATCCCCCAGCAGGCGGTAGATATCACCGACGCCCAGACCCATCTGGTCATGCGTGGTCAGCGCGACATTCAAGGTCCCCCCCGAAGCTTCGGGCAAGGTGGTGCCCCAAAACGGCGCTTCGTACTGCTTGTGCAGCGGCAGGCCGGACCAGCTGCCGACAACGTTCAGGTCTTCGGCCAGCGCAGACCCCGCAAGCGCGGTCGTGGCGGCAAGAATGCCAAGTATCTTCTTCATCTTCAGGACTCCCTTTTGGATTTCTTTCTTGGTTTTACCGGAAACTGAGTACCGGGATTTCAGCGTCTTCGGGCACGTCTGTGATCAGCATATGCCCAGGCTTGTGGGTGATACAGAGGGGCAGGCCCGCCTGTTCGATTGCGACTTGTGGCGTGACCCCGCAGGCCCAGAAGACTGGTGTATGCCCATCTGGCACCGGCGCCGGATCGCCCCATTCCGGGCGCGCAATGTTGTCGATCCCAATCACAGCAGGATCACCGGAATGAACAGGGCCACCATGGGCCAGTGGGAACTTTTGCGAAATCTCGGCCACCAGGTCCTGTTGTTCAACCGGGATAGCGCGCATGCTGACCACCATCTTGCCGCGAAACGGACCCGCTGGAACCGTGTCGATGTTCGATCGAAACATGGGCACGGTCGTGTCGTTGTCGATATGCCAAAGCTTGACCCCGGCGAGCATAAGCGCATGCTCGAAGGTGAACGAGCATCCCAAAGCGAAGGCGACAAGATCGTCCTGCCAAACCGCAGTGATATCATCAACCGTCGCGTCCAGCTTGCCGTTGCGGTAGATGTTGTATGCGGGTACGTCGGTCCGGATGTCGATGTCGCGCCCTAGGGTGAACATCATCGGATTGCCTGTATCCGACACGCCTGACAGCGGACACGGCTTGGGGTTGCGTTGGCAAAATCGCATGAAATCTAGAGCGTAGCTTTCCGGAAGTATGGCCAGATTCGACTGAAGGACACCGGGGGCCAGCCCGGCCGTGTGCGAGCGATACGCACCTCCGCGAATTGCAGCGCGCACGGCGCCGCGATCCATGGTTTTCAGCGATCCGTAATCTGCCATCAAATCCATTCCAGCTCGTTCACGGAACACAGTTGAAGGAGGTTACCTATAAAATCAAATCGATTAATTCTTCCAAGACTGATAGAAATTACTGATGTTTGTGAAACTCAACCGCCACCTCACAGGCAATTTTAGCAGCTGTTTCAATCATGTGGCTCTTGGGGTCCCCCAAATAAGACGCTGTAAATCTCAAAGGGCTAGGCACCCAACCCGGGTCAAATTCGCGCATCCGCCCCGAATCGACATATGGTTTACCCAATGCTTTTGGAAGTGCTGCGACGCCAATGCCCGCTTCGATCAGCCTGAAGCAGGCTGAAAGCGAAAACGACGGGAACATTACCACTCCGGGGCCGACCTTCTCGAACAGCATCGCTTTCAGATCCCGGTAAGGGCGCGTGTTGCGTGCATACGTAAGAACGGGCTTTTGCAGGAACGAAGCGGGGTCGTCTCCGGGCGGATCGACATCTGGAGCGACATACCATGCCAGATCGAATTCCGGCAGATCGACATTATCTACCGTATAATCAGAGATCGGTCCCAACAGGAATGCAAGGTCGATTTCGCGGTCCAATAAGCCCTTGCGAAGGTTCACCGAGATGTCGACGTTGATTTCAAGCTCGAGCCGGGGAAATTTCCGGTGTAACTGGGTCACAAAATCCGGCAACCAGCATTGCGTAATCGTCTCGGACGCCCCGATGCGCAGATACCCCTCGACGGCACCGGGATCGACAACGTTCTTTTCAACTAATTCTGAAAGCTGCTCATAGCGTTCGGCGTATTTGAGCAGCAATTCCCCATCCTTAGTGAGCCTCAGACCGCCGGAAGTCCGATCGAAAAGCACCTTGGCAACGCTGCCTTCAAGGTTCTTTATCCTTGATGTCACGGCTGGTTGGGTCAAATTCAGCATCTGAGCGGCTTTGCGGACACCCCCCAAGCGCACAACCGAAAGAAAAGCCGCAATCTGATCGAGGTTGATTCGGGTCATTTTGAAATCTTGGGACAAGAAACCCTCGATCAAAAGCCGATAAGTATGCTCTGCAACTATATTTCTGGCGTGAGTGTTCAGGGTTTCATGATACCGAATGCCTGGTTTTTCCAGGGTCGCATTGATTTCTTACACCCTCAGGAAAAGCCCGCAAAAATCGTCCCCGAGCAAAGACCTTACGGCATGCCAATCGACAAAAAATGTTCAGACCTGCCCCTGCGAACCACCCGGCCGCTTGAGATGCCTGGGAGGCTGCAGTGAAGACCAGCTTCCTGTTGCTCTTCATAACCGCCAGCCGCGACTTGACATAGCATGAATGGTCGTCTCGAGGTTCCTATGAAACACCAAGGTCAGCACACAGAAACGCGGCCCCTAGTTCTGCTATCAGCTTTTCAACGGCAAAGGCTTCCGTTCGAATACGGCATGTCAGGTCGCGGGCTAAGCGCTTGACGGTGATGCTGGAGGTGCTCAAAGGGTGATGGTGCGAAGTGTTGCTCACATTCCCTAGGAAAATGCGTATGCCCATCAATCGCCATCTTCCTTCGCTCCGCGTTGAACTAAAGGATGTCTAAATGAACTTTTCTACACAGAATGGAACGATTTCTGTCGATTTAAATTCAACGATTGTTGCGGGTTGGACGGGGCGGTCCCGAGCATCTGTGGATCACCACATAAAGGAACTGGAAGAAATTGGAATTGCTCCTCCCTCAAAGGTGCCACTATTTTATCGCGTCTCAAGCGACTTACTAACACAGAACAAGACGATTCAGGTTCTAGGTCCGCACAGTTCAGGCGAAGCGGAACCGATAGTAATATGTTTTAACGGAACAAATTGGCTTGGCCTAGCTTCCGATCACACCGATCGGAAACTGGAAAGTTACTCTATTGCGTATTCCAAACAGGCTTGCCCAAAACCAATTGCTGATACGCTCTGGGAGTTCGCTGATGTCGAGAGCCACTTGGACAAAATTGTCTTAAGATCTTGGATTTTTGTTAAGGATTGGGAACTTTATCAAGAAGGATTTCTCAGCGCAATTCTTCCGTTGAAAGAATTGATTGATGCCGTAGGATTGAATGACAACTCAGCAATGTTGTGCGGCACTTTACCAGCAATCGGGGGTATTCAGTACTCTGATCGTTTTAGGATGGAACTCGTCGACCCTGTACTCGAACGAAAGATTGAATGGAGTTACACCGTAGTCAACCTACCAATTGTTTCATGAATTACTCAACGATACGCCGAAGGCAGGGAACACAATTCGCGTCAAAGGTTTGATGTTGGAAAAATGCTTCCAGGTCTGCTGGGCTAGAATGCAAAGATCGCGAGTACCGAACTCGCACCGGAATTGCGACGAACCGAGAATATGCCCGCGCCGCGAAATGCGAAAAACGATCGTTCGACGTTCTGCAGCGAAGGTCAGCAAAGTTTCGCACCTTCGTCTTTCTGACACGGGATCGATACGGGGCGCACGAAGGGGCGTTTTTTTTGCCTCACTGCAAAAGCGTAGTGTGGTACAGTCGGTTACAAAGATGTCTTGGCTCCTATCCAAAGACGGAAAACGACGGTCGGTTTTGTCCCGCGACTGAGACGCCGGGGACGCATGCGGCGAATGTCCGGTATCAAAATGCGCCAATGAGCCTCGCGTCACTGACCAGCCTGGGGAATTTCGCTGCGACACGGCATCCGAAGTGCTGCACTTGCGAAGTCGAAGTTGCAATCTCCAGAACACCCTCGCCGCGCGCGCACGGGTCCGCTTGGTCCCGCATGTGAGACATCTGTCACCGGCGCGGCGAGGATGTTCTGGAGATTGCAACTTCGACTTCGCAAGTGCA
>JBBKXP010000349.1:0-3214 GCA_037969545.1 Paracoccaceae bacterium
ATCCTTCACAAAGCCGACAGGTTCGGAACCGGCGGCGCGGATCCTGGGTTCGGTCGTCAAGTTCAGACGGCCTAACACGAAGGGAGAGCCGATCATGCCGACAAGGCGCATTCTGTTAGTGGGCGGCGGGGCCGCTGTCCTGGCCGCGGCCGGTGGGGCCTTGTTCTGGCGGCAGTCAGGCGGCATCGCCGAAGGCAGTTTCGAGATCACCCGCAGCACTCAGGAATGGCGCGACCTGCTGACCCCGGCGCAATTCAACGTCCTGCGCGAATCGGGGACAGAACCGCCGTTTTCAAGTCCGCTCAACGATGAGGCGCGGGGGGGTGTGTTTTCATGTGCGGGTTGCCGGCTTGACGCCTATCCGTCCGCCGCCAAATTCAAAAGCGGGACCGGCTGGCCCAGTTTTACCGAAAGCCTTGCCAATGCCATTGTCACCCAACCTGACCGCAAGCTTTTGTTCGAACGGACCGAGGTGCTGTGCCGCCGGTGTGGCAGCCATCTGGGTCACATCTTTGATGACGGCCCGGAACCCACCGGCAAGCGGCACTGCCTGAACGGGCTGGCGCTTGAATTCACCCCGGCGGCGGCATGAGCCTGACGCGGCCCGAGGCATCTGTTCCTAGTGCAAAAGGAACGCTTTGATCTCTGCGGCCTGCGCCATCGCATCCTTGTGGCCAAGATCGATCAGTGCGCCGGTATAGCCCGGTTCGAACAGCAGGTAACTGACCAACCGGTCATCCTTGCCCCATGTCCCCAGACTGCGCAGCAACAGCCGGATCGACCGCGGCATTTCTTGGGCATGTTCAGAAGCCACTTCCCGCAGATCGCGCGAGGGCGAGATCATCAGCGTGTCGATGATCCGCAGCGCCATCGCGGCCCGGTTTTTTTCGGTCATGCGCGACAGCGTGTCGTTGACCCGACACAGGCGTTCGTGATCGGCATCCAGATTGTCGTTGAACATGATATCCAGCGCATTTCCCGCCATTTCGCCGATCGACGGATAGGTGGCCACCTTGTGGTCCGGCGTCCCGACCAACCGATCGCGCGCGCTGATGATGAACAGCCTGTCAGCGCCCATGCGGATCGGCGGCGACAGCGGCGCGGTCAGCCGCAGCGAACCGTCGCCGTAATAGGCCCCGCCGACATTGACCGCCGGGAACACGAAAGGCAGCGCCGCCGAGGCCATCAGGTGATCGATGCCGATGTCTTGTCGAACGCCGATCCGCTTGGCGCGTTGCCATGCCTCGATGCCGTCGACGCCGGTAAACCAGGTGACGGCGCGGCCCCCGACATAGCTTGAGGCGGTGATGCAAAGTGCTTTCAGACTGCCGTTGCGGATCGCCGTTTTCACATGCCTGCTGCTGGCTTCACGCTCCAACAGGCGGCGGAGCGGCGCATTGTCGAGCAGGGCGCAGGGGTCGCCGATCCCCAGACCGCCGAAAACGATCGACCCCAGCCAGCGTGCGCTGGTGGCGATGATCGCGGTGGCGTGGGTGTCATAGACGTCGTGGCAATGCAGCCCGCGCCAGAGATTTTCGAGGTGCCGCACCCCCTTGGCGAACTGCCCCGAACTGGCCGCCAGAGGTGCGGCATTGATCGCGCCGACCGAGACGCCGGAAACGATCGCAAAGGGTGACTTGCGCGATCCGGTGATCTCGGCCACGGCCTTGAGCACACCGATCTGATAGGCCCCCCGTGCGCCACCGCCCTGCAACACCAAGGCCGTTTTCGGACTGTCATTCCTGTGGCGCGTCATCGGTTCAATCCGGCCCCGTTGCGGGCAGCCATGCCGCATCCGCAGGCGTCACCCGATCCAGCGGCAGGATACCATGGTTCTTCAGGTTCTGCGCCCGGCTGCGGGCAAGCGACCACAAGGGCGCGGGACCATTGCGACCGCCAGTTCATTCCGACAGGTCATAGCGGATCGGAACGTCGATCAGGTGGACGCCGCCGGCGTCGAAACAGGCCGCGATCTGGGGGGCCAGCGCATCGGCGGCTTCGATCCGGTGGCCTTTGGCACCATGCGCCCCGGCATAGGCGACAAGGTCGGGATTGTTGAAACTGAGCCCCCAGTCGGGAAATCCCGCCGCCGCCTGCTTGACCCGGATCATCCCATAGCTCGCGTCATCGAGGACCAGAATGACAAGGTTCAGGCCCAGCCGCACCGCCGTCTCAAGCTCTTGCCCGTTCATCAGAAAGCCGCCGTCACCGCAGATTGCCATGACGCGGCGGTCAGGATGCACCATCGCTGCGGCCATCGCCGAGGGCAGGCCTGCCCCCATCGTCGCCAGCGCATTGTCCAGAAGCACGGTATTGGCCACATGCGTGCGGTAATTGGCGGCGAACCAGATCTTGTACATGCCGTTGTCGAGCGCGATAATCCCGTCCTGCGGCATCGCCCGGCGGACTTCGGCGACAACGCGGGCCGGGGCCATCGGAAACCGCGCATCATCGGCCTGCGCGGCGGCCTTGGCGCGGATCTCGTCACGGATCGCAATGAAACCCGAAAAATCGTGCGACTGGAAAGGTTCCAGCCGGTCAGCCAGGGCGCAGACACTGGAAGCGATGTCACCGATCACCTGAAATTGCGGAAAGTAGACCTCGTCGATCTCGGCCGGATTGTGGTTCAGGTGGATGACCTGCGGCCCGCCCGGCGTCATCAGGAACGGCGGCTTTTCGACCACGTCATGTCCGACATTCAGTATGACGTCGGCCAGCGCCACCGCATCGTGCAACCGGTCGCCTTCGGACAGCGCTGCGGTGCCGATATATTGATCGGGGCAGCCTTCGACCACGCCCTTGCCCATCTGGGTGTTGAAGAACGGGATGCCGGTCTTGCCGACCAGCGTGGACAGTTCGGCGATGATGTTGCGCCGGTTCGCCCCGGCCCCCACGAGGATCAGCGGGCGACGGGCCTCGCGCAACATGCGGGCGGCCCCGTCGACGGCTTCCTTGGCGCAGACCGGGCGGTGCGGCGGCTTTGCCGGGATCGCCGGGGCATCCGCGACCATCTGTTCGGCCACATCCTCGGGCAATTCCAGATGGACCGCGCCGGGGCGTTCCTCGAGCGCCACCCGAAAGGCGTCGCGGATCGTCGAGGGGATCGAAAAGCCATCGACGATCTGTTCGGTATGCTTGGTCAGGGGCGTCATCATCGCCACCACATCGACGATCTGGAACCGGCCCTGACGGCGGTCCCGGATCGGTTTTTGCC
>JBBKXP010000350.1:0-6895 GCA_037969545.1 Paracoccaceae bacterium
GCTCGCGCATTTCGTCGATGGTCGGCGGTTCCTTGATGCGGGTTTCGTTCAGTTTGACGAGATGCCAGCCGAATTGGGTCTGCACAGGTGCCGACACCTCGCCCGGTTCAAGCAGTTTCACCGCTGCCTCGAACTGCGGCACCATCATCCCGTCGCTGAACCAGCCCAGATCGCCGCCGTTCGCCGCCGATCCGTCGGATGACGTTTCCTTGGCCACTTCGGCGAAATCCTCGCCGCCGGCCACGCGGGCCATGATCGCCACCGCCTCGTCCTCGGTCGCCACAAGGATATGGCTTGCGTTGTATTCGGTGACGGCGGTCGCGTCTGCGACGGCGGCAGCATAGGCGGCCTGAACCGCAGCTTCGTCAACCGGGGCAGCCATCATGTCGTTGATGACTTCGCCGGCAAGCAGGGCGCGGCGTTCGATTTCCAGCGAAACGGTGACGCGCTTTGGGTCGGCCTCGACCGTATCCGCCAAAAGCTGCTGCTGCACCATCTGGTCAAGAATGCCATCAAACAGAACCTGCGGGTCCAGAGACTGATACTGTTGCGGCAGTCGGGCGCGGGTCACGATCATCTGACCGAGGGTGATATCGGTGCCGTTCACGGTGGCGACGACGGTATCGGCGGTTTCACCTTCAGCGGTTGCGACGTTGGCAATCAGCGTGGACAGGGCCACAGCGGCGACAAATGTTGCATGTTTCAGCATTATACGATCCCTTTACAGGTCGCGCGGGGGCGCGACGTTGACACGGCATAGCCCGCCCCTTACATCCCTCAAAGGCTCCGAGGGGGCATACTTGACGCCCTGTTTAGGACGCAGGCGCGATGCCTACAAGCAACCTCCTCGCACATCGTCGTCAGAATGGCCCAAAGGGGCCGCGGAGAAAACATGCTCGGACTCGGAACGCTGACTAAAAAGGTGTTTGGCACACCCAACGATCGCAAGATCAAGGCGACGTTGCCGCTGGTCGCGCAGATTACCGCACTTGAGCCCGACTTTCAAAAGTTGAGCGACGAACAGATCAGGACAAAGACCGAAGAATTGGCAAAGCGGGCAATGGGCGGCGAAGCTCTTGACGCCCTGTTGCCCGAAGCGTTTGCGAATTGCCGCGAGGCGGCACGCCGTGCACTGGGCCTGCATGCCTTCGAGGTGCAGTTGATGGGCGGGATTTTCCTGCATCAGGGCAATATTTCGGAAATGAAAACCGGCGAGGGCAAGACCCTTGTCGCCACCTTCCCGGCCTATCTGAACGCCTTGACCGGCAAGGGCGTGCATATCGTCACCGTCAACGACTATCTGGCAAAGCGCGATGCAGCCTGGATGTCCGCGGTTTTCGGTGCGTTGGGTCTGACCACCGGCGTCGTCTATCCACAGCAGCCCGACGCCGAGAAAAAGGCCGCCTATCAGGCTGATATTACCTATGCGACGAACAACGAGCTTGGGTTCGATTACTTGCGCGACAACATGAAATCCGAACTTTCGCAGATGAACCAGCGCGACCACAACTATGCGATCGTCGACGAGGTGGATTCGATTCTGGTCGACGAGGCGCGGACTCCGCTGATCATTTCAGGTCCGGCGCAGGACCGGTCGGAACTGTATATCACCATCGACCGGATCATCCCCGAACTGTCCGACGAACATTACAGCCTCGATGAAAAGACCCGCAACGTCACCTTTACCGACGAGGGCAACGAATTTCTGGAAAAGCGGCTGGTGACGGCGGGAATCCTGCCCGAGGATCAAAGCCTTTATGACCCTGAAAGCACGACGATCGTGCATCACATCAATCAGGGGCTGCGGGCGCACAAGCTGTTCCAGAAAGACAAGGAATACATCGTTCGTGATGACGAGGTGATGCTGATCGACGAATTCACCGGCCGGATGATGACCGGGCGGCGGCTGTCGGACGGGTTGCATCAGGCGATCGAGGCCAAGGAAGGCGTCAAGATCATGCCGGAAAACGTCACGCTGGCCAGCGTGACGTTCCAGAACTACTTCCGTCTGTATGACAAGCTGGCCGGGATGACCGGCACCGCCCTGACCGAAGCCGAAGAATTCGCCGAGATTTATGGCCTTGGTGTGGTCGAAGTGCCGACCAACAGGCCGATCGCGCGGATCGACGAACATGATCAGGTCTATCGCACGGGGCGCGAGAAATTCGAGGGCGTGGTCAAGGCGATCAAAGAGGCGAACGGCAAGGGGACGCCGATCCTGGTCGGCACCACGTCGATCGAGAAATCCGAATTTCTCAGCGAGCTGCTGAAGAAAGAAGGTATCACCCACAACGTCCTGAACGCCCGCCTGCACGAACAGGAGGCGCAGATCATCGCCGATGCCGGCAAGCTGGGCGCGGTGACGATTGCAACCAACATGGCCGGTCGCGGCACCGACATCAAACTGGGCGGCAACATCGAATTCAAGATCATGGAGGCGATTGCCGCCGACCCGAACGCCCACCCCGACGAACTGCGCGCGCAGACAGAGGCCGAACATACCGCCGCCGAAGAGTCGGTCAAGGCCGCTGGCGGTCTGTTCGTGCTGGCAACAGAGCGGCACGAAAGCCGGCGGATCGACAACCAGTTGCGCGGCCGGTCCGGGCGGCAGGGCGATCCGGGACGGTCGAGCTTTTTCCTGTCACTCGAAGATGACCTGATGCGGATCTTCGGGTCAGAGCGGCTCGACAAGGTGTTGTCGTCGCTGGGGATGAAAGAAGGCGAAGCCATCGTGCACCCTTGGGTCAACAAATCGCTGGAGCGTGCGCAGGCCAAGGTCGAAGGGCGCAACTTTGATATCCGCAAGCAATTGCTCAAGTTCGATGACGTGATGAACGACCAGCGCAAGGTGATCTTTTCACAGCGCCGCGAGATCATGGAGGCAAACGATCTGTCCGAGATCGTGCAGGACATGCGCCATCAGGTGATCGAAGACTTGGTCAACCTGCACATGCCGCCGCGCAGTTATGCCGACCAATGGGATGCACAAGGCCTTTACGTCGATGCGATTGCCAAGATGGGCGTCGACGAGCCGGTGATGACGTGGGCCGACGAGGAAGGCGTTGATCAGGAAGAGATCATCAGCCGCCTCGAAAAATCGACAGACGCGTTGATGGCCGAAAAGATGGCCAGTTTCGGGGAAGAAACGATGCGGTCGGTGGAAAAGCAGATTCTGCTGCAAGCCATTGACGGCAAATGGCGCGAGCATCTTCTGACCCTGGAACACCTGCGTTCGGTCGTCGGGTTTCGCGGCTATGCCCAGCGCGACCCGCTGAACGAATACAAGACCGAAAGTTTTCAGCTATTCGGGGCCCTGCTCGACGGTCTGCGCGCCGAGGTGACGCAGAAACTGTCGCAAATTCGCCCGATGTCACAGGAAGAACAGCAGGCAATGTTGGCGCAGATTGTGGCGCAACAACAAAAGATGCAGCAAGCGACTGCATCTGCGCCTTCTCCTGCGCCCACGGGAGCGGCGGCCGGAACAGCCGCAGCAGGCTTTGTCGAAGCTGATCCGACGACATGGGGTGATCCGGGTCGTAATGACCCTTGTCCGTGCGGGTCGGGTAACAAATTCAAGCATTGCCACGGAAAATTCACCTGACATCCGCCGCAATTCGGCCCTGAAACCGCCTGACGCGGGTCCCGTTTTAGCCACCTTGAGGGGGCAGATTGTTTCCATGTCCGTGAGGGGAAAGGATACAATCGATGTCCCAAACAAGAAAGATTCTGATGGCCGGCGGCACGTTTTCGGTGGCGCTGGGCATTGGCTTTGTGATGCAGAACGGCGATGCTCTGGCCGGACGCTTTGCGTTTGAACCGGCCGCCGCGACCGACGTCGCGCCAGCGGCGAGCGAAACAGTCTCGGCGGTGTCGCCGACAAAAGTGTCGGTCGAGTCCGTGTCCGGGGCGGCAATCGACGTTGCCATGGCAACACCTTTGCCGGAACCAATGATTTCAGCCATCGCGATTCCGCGACCAGTTCTGAAACCCGCGATTGCCGCTGAACCTGTTCAGCTGGCCGCAGCAGATGCCGATGCGCCGATTCATGAAACGATGGTCGGTGCCGCGCCTGTTGCACCAACAGATTGCATGCCAACGATGACGGCCGTGACATCGCCGGCGGCCATGGTCACCCTGGCCTTGTCCGCCCCCTGCAGCAAGGACACGCCGTTCGTGGTTCATCATCAGGGGATGATGTTTTCGGCACTGACCGATGCTGACGGTCTGGCGACAATCACCGTGCCGGCCCTGAACAAGGCCGCAGTTTTCATCGCCGCGTTTGACGACAGCGAAGGCGCGTTTGCGGTCATCAACGTGCCCGATATCGCGAATTACGATCGGGCCGTGTTGCAATGGCATGGTCGGATCAGCCTGGAAGTTCACGCGCTGGAGAACGGCGCAAGTTATGGCAGCCCCGGCCATGTCTGGGCGCAATCGCCGCGCGATGCCGATGTGGCAATCGCCGGCGACGGTGGGTTTCTGGTGCGCCTGGGCGATACCGGCGCGGTCAATCCGCTGATCGCAGAGGTCTATACCTATCCAGTCAAGGGCGCCAGTGACGACCGCAAGGTCGATCTAAGTGTCGAGGCAGAGATCACCGATGGCAACTGTGGCCGCGAAGTGGCGGCGCAAAGTATCCAGATCGAAGCCGGCAGTGATCCGCGGGCCCTTGACCTGACAATGACAATGCCCGCTTGCGAGGCAGTCGGCGACTTTCTTGTGCTGAAAAACATGTTTGACGACATTCAGGTCGCATCGCGCTGAACGTGGTCTGGCCTTGTCGTCACAGGAGCCCCTGGGCGCGAAAGCTCAACTCGCGGGATTTGCCGATGATCAGGTGATCGTGCAGGGTCAGCCCCAGCGCCTGCGCGGCGGCGTCGATCTGTGCGGTCATGGCGATATCGCTGTCCGACGGGGTCGGGTCGCCGGATGGGTGATTGTGGACCAGAATCAGGGCTGATGCGTTCAGTTCCAGCGCCCGTTTGACCACCTCGCGCGGATAGACCGGCACATGGTCGACGGTGCCCTTGGCCTGTTCCTCGTCCGCGATCAGGACGTTCTTGCGGTCCATGTACAGGACGCGGAACTGTTCGGTCTCGCGGTGCGCCATCGTGGTGTGGCAATAGTCCAGCAGGGCATTCCAGCCTGACATGACGTGGCGCTGCATGACGCGTGAGCGGGCCATTCGCTGCGCAGCCGCCTCGATCACTTTCAGTTCGATGATGACCGCCTCGCCAACGCCGCTGACCTGTGCCAGTCGGGCGGGCGGGGCAGCGATCACCCGGTTGAAATCGCCGAAGGTGTCGATCAGCAGGCGCGCCAGCGATTTCACGTCCTGACGCGGGATGGCGCGGAACAGGACCAGTTCCAGCATCTCGTAATCGGGCATCGCCGCCGCGCCACCCGCCATGAACCGGTCGCGCAGCCGCTTGCGGTGGTCGGCGAGGTAGGACGGGGTTTTGCCCTGCACAACGGCGGGCACGATTTGCACCTCGTCTTGATCGAGGAACGGCAGGGCAGCTTCGGCAAAGGTGGGGCGCGGGGTCATGCGCCGAGATTGCCGCGAGTCGGTGAACGAAGGGTTAACCCTTCATCGAGTCCCAGAAGTTTTTCACCGCCGAAAAGAACCCTGCTGATTGCGGATTGTTCTCGACGCTCAGCTTGTCGAATTCGCGCAGCAGTTCTTTCTGCTTGGACGTCAGTTTGACCGGGGTTTCCACCGAAAGTTCGATGAACATGTCGCCGGGTCCGCCCGAACGCAGGGCCGGCATGCCCTTGCCGCGCAGGCGCATCTGGCGGCCGGTTTGCGACCCTTCGGGGATTTTCACGCGGGATCGGCCGCCGTCGATCGTCGGCACTTCGATATCGCCGCCCATCGCAGCGTCGACCATCGACACCGGGACGCGGCAGAACAGGTTGTTGGTTTCGCGCTGGAACAGGGCGTGCTCCTGCACCTCGATAAAGATATAAAGATCGCCCGTGGGGCCGCTGCGCATGCCCGCTTCGCCCTCGCCCGCCAGCCGGATCCGGGTGCCGGTTTCGACCCCGGCGGGGATATTCACCGACAGGCTGCGGTCCTTTTGGACGCGTCCCTGGCCGTGGCAGGTCTTGCAGGGGTTCTTGATCGTCTGGCCCAGACCGTTGCAAGTCGGGCAGGTGCGTTCGACGGTGAAAAAACCCTGTTGGGCGCGCACCTTGCCCATGCCTGAACAGGTCGGGCAGGTCTGCGGTTCGCTGCCGCCCTCGGCACCGGTGCCCTTGCACGAGGTGCAGGCGACGGCGGTGGGGACGTTGATCGTCTTTTGCAGGCCGTTGAACGCATCTTCGAGGCTGATGCGGAGGTTGTAACGCAGGTCATTGCCACGTGACGCCCGGGTCCGCCCGGCCGTGGCGCCCTGACGGCCACCCATGAAATCGCCGAAAAGATCGTCAAACACATCGGAAAAGCTGGACGCGAAATCGCCCTGACCGCCGCCGCCACCAGCGCGCGCACCCATACCGCCCTCGAACGCGGCGTGCCCATAGCGGTCATATGCCGCCTTTTTATTGGCGTCCTTCAGGACCTCATAAGCCTCGTTGGCCTCTTTGAACTGTTCTTCGGCCTTGGGGTTGTCGGTATTGCGGTCGGGGTGAAGATCCTTGGCCTTCTGGCGATAGGCCTTCTTGATCTCGTCGGCGTTCGCGCCTTTCGAGACCCCAAGCGTTTCGTAATAGTCACGTTTGGCCATGCGTCGGTTTCCCCTGGGGAATGGAAAGACCGGCCTGTGGTGTCAGGCCGGCCCGTCCTTGTCGTTATGTCAGCGTGCAGTTGCCGGAATCAGCGGCCACGCTTTTCGTCGTCGAGGACTTCAAAGTCGGCGTCGAGGATGTCGTCCTCCTGTTCGGCGGCGCGCGG
>JBBKXP010000351.1:0-2780 GCA_037969545.1 Paracoccaceae bacterium
GCGATCCGCGCTGCAATATCGCCAAGGGCATCGGCTGCCGCCGCCCGCACTCGTCCCATCGCGGCAATTGCTTCCGGCTCCGGCAGGCCATCGAATAGACCCTCCATCGCGGCGATCAGAACCGCCAACTGCTCAACAGCGGCAATCGGATCACGCTCGGGTTGCCTGAGCGCTGCGCGGACCGCGGCACCTCGCGCCAGACGCGCCCTCGTCGCGTCGTCAAGCCGCGTGCCGAAGCGGGCGAAATCCTCCAGCTCCTCAAATTGCGACAGCGTGACACGCAGGTTGCCAGCCACGTCCCGAAACGCGCGCAATTGCGCCTTGCCACCGACGCGCGACACCGACACGCCCAGATCAACTGCGGGGAACTGGTTCTTGCGCACCAGTCGCGGCGACAGATATATCTGGCCGTCGGTGATCGAGATCAGGTTGGTGGGGATGTAGGCTGACAGGTTCTCGGCCTGGGTCTCAACCACCGGCAGCGCCGTGATCGAGCCACCACCCGCCTTCGCTGTGAAATTCCCGGCACGCTCCAGCAGTCGGGCATGCAGATAGAAAATGTCGCCGGGAAAGGCTTCGCGCCCTGGCGGACGTCGCAGAAGCAGCGACAGTTCACGGTAAGACCGCGCGTGATGGGTCAGATCGTCCATTACCACAAGGACATCGCGGCCCTGATTGGCGAAATACTCGGCCATCGTCATGGCAGCGAAAGGCGCGATAAACGACAGCCCCGGCGGATCCTCGTCGCCCGCAGAAATCACGATGGTGTTCTGCGTCATGCCGCCGGTCTTGATCGCCCCGATGACCTTTGCCACCGCATCGCCGCGTTGACCGATAGCGCAATAGATGCAGATCACCCCGGTTGTTAGCTGATTAAGGATTGCGTCCACGGCAATCGAGGTCTTGCCGGTTTGCCGGTCGCCGATAATCAGTTCGCGCTGGCCAAGGCCGACCGGCACTGCGGCATCGATCGCTTTTATCCCTGTTGCCAAAGGGCGCGTGATGGCGGAGCGGTTCAGGATTTCTGGCGCCTCAGCTTCGATAGGGCGCCTTGCGACAACGGCGATTTGGTCCTTACCGTCGCGGGGGCGGCCAAGGGCATCGACGACACGACCCAAAAGTGCGGGTCCCACCGGCACGCTGACGACGTGCCGTGTACGGCGCACACCTTCGCCGATAGCTATACGGTCGTAGGCACCAAGCAAGACGACACCCAGACGGTTGGCTTCAAGATCAAAGACAATCCCACGTACACCAGACGCGAATTCCAGCAGTTCATCGGACAGCGCCCGGGCGAGGCCCGTCACGATGGCGATCCCGTCGCCAACCTCGCTGACCCGACCGATTTCGGTCAGCACAGGCGCAGGAGAGGGACCTTCAAGCAGCGCTTTCAGTAAGGTGTCGTGGCCCGCATCGGTATCGGCTCTTTCACCGCCCATCGGTCCCCACCTTCACGACCGGATCATGGAGCAGATGTTCTTCCAACAATGCGTCCAGCCCCTCGATATAGCTGTCCACAGTCCACGCGACATGCACCGCACCCATGCGCAGGATCAAACCGGTTGCTTGCTTTGGGTCGGTTTCAAATCGCAGCTTCTGGCCCGGAATCAAGCCCTTCATTTCCGCCACCAGCTTTTCGCGGGCGGCATCGGGCAGGACGTTGCGCGTCGTCACGACAGCCGGCGTGTCGGCATCAGCCATCTTGCGCAAATCAACCGCCAACGGCTTTAGCTGCCGGGCGATATGGGCAACGACGCGTTCCTCCAGCGCCTCATCGGCCAGATCATGCAGCGCCTTGCCGGTCAGCGATACCAGGGACGCCGCCCCTGACCGATGCAACTGTGCGATGTATCTGCGCTTTTCCTTGGACAGATGCGCTTCCAGGTCTTTTCGCTCCTGCTCCAGCCGTGCGCGCGCCTCCGCCAAAATGGCGTCCCGCTCTGCCTCTGCCTTTTGACGCTGGCTATCGATCATCGCGGCTTCGCTAGTGCGAAAACTGGCGATCTCGTCGTTGTGGCGGGCTTCTGCGGCTTCGGCCTTTTCCCTTGATCGCGACGCTTCCGACATCCGTTCGGCGATCTCGGCCTCGCGGGCATCGATGCCGCGCAAGATGGGGCGGTACAAGAACCGCTTCAAAAGCCAGACCAGCACCAGAAAATTGACCAGCTGGGCGGCAACGGTGATCCAGTCGACCGACATATCCTATTGACCTGCGGTCTTTGCAAGCTCGAGTGCCGCGGTCCAGAACGGGTTGGCAAAGATCAGGATCATGGAGACGACAAAGCAGTAGATCGCGGTGGATTCGATCATCGCGAGGCTGACGAACAACGTCCGCGAAAGCGTGGGACCCGCATCAGGCTGTTGCGCAATCGCGCTCATCGCCTGTGCCGCCGCACGGCCCTCACCCAACGCCGGGCCAATTGCGCCGAATGCAACGGTAAGTCCGGCAGTGAAAATCGAAATGGCGGCAATAATGCCAAGATCGGTCATTGGGATTCCTTTTCTGAGTTGGATGCGCTCGGGTCTTGTGTCGCCGAAGAAATATAGACTGTCGCGAGGATGGCGAAGATATAGGCTTGGATCAGTCCGGTAAGCAGGCCCAGCACATCCATCACCACGGGGAAGAAAAACGGGGCCACGCTGAGCAGGATCGCCGCGATGACGGCACCGCTCATGATGTTTCCATAGAGCCGGATGGCGAGCGATATGCCGCGTGAAAATTCACTGATGATGTTGAATGGCAGCATGATGACCGAAGGTTGCAGATAGGTCTTCAGATA
>JBBKXP010000352.1:0-6908 GCA_037969545.1 Paracoccaceae bacterium
GCCCGAAGCTGACTTTCGATAACGGTGCGGCAGATGGCGGCTTCTAACCAATATGCCGGAGTACCGCGGCGACGCGAACGCTAGCGTCGGAGGTTGTCGAAGGTTGGTTAAACGACTGCCAACTTTTTCAGATTGAATGTCGGTGGCCGCGACACAAATGGCCGCAACGCAGGCAATGCTGATCTGCGAGCGTCAGTGGCGCCGATTTAGCACTCAATGATCCAGAATAAACTTACGCCAAGGTTGGGCGACAACAAATCGCATACTTGTCAGCCGGCCCCCGGAAGGCGCGAGGCTCTCCCGGGGCCTACAGCCTCTCATTGCGACGGGACGCTGCGCTGTTCAGGGCGAGCTGCGACCGGCACCATGAGGTGAACGTAGGGCGTGCCGGACCACATGACGTATGGGCCATCTGTCTGTATCACGGTCGGCAGGCCTTCGAATGCAGCGGGATCAGGTGTTATGACCATCATGTGCGGCCCTTCGACAACCCATTCATTGTCAGCGGTCGGTTGGGGTGCTGCGGGGTCGATGTTGCTGGCTCCGCCATCCGGTTCATCGCCTGACAACATGTAAGCAATGGCCATGCGCTCTGCGGTAAAGGGTGTGCCGCCCATCCACGCAGCCATCCACCGCCGCCATTCGGCGTCCATGCACATCGGTCCGGCAAGTTGCTCTGGCGCTGGGAAGCAAGTGTAATCGCTTGTGCCTTGGCGCAGGATATTACCTGCCAGATCGGACACGGTCGCGGTGTCGCGAATGTTCGCAGGGGCCGCGCGCAGGGCGTCGGCGATCATTGCATCGGCGTCGGGCGACGACTGCGCAACGGCGGGGGTCACCAGAAAGGTGCAGACGACGGCCATGCCCGCTGCGCTGCGCAAGCCGCTGACCATCCTGGGACCGAGGCTGGCGGGTTGGGAACAATGGGCGTGACGAAGAGACTTTATTTGCGAAAGCATATCGAAGCTCCTTCCGAGAGACTTTTCGCCTGTCCAGGTCGGTCTGGCGAAACTCTCGTGAAGGTGCGGCAACTGGCGTTGGTCAGATAGTCCGGAAACTGGACTGGCTGCCAAGGTATTGGCAGCACATCAGTGAACCAACTTCGGCTGCGCCGCAAACGGGCTGAGGCCCAGCCAGGTCTGAATCGTGCGCGCCATCGTCGGATCACCGTCCAGCTGGATCCTGTCGCGCGCATCCTCCACTCGCGTCAGTCCCATCCAGATGGCGGTCATGGTGCGAAGGTCCGTCGTCACCCAAAGGTCAACGTCGTAACCCGGATCGGCTGAGCAGAGGTCGATCGCGGCTGTAGGATCGACGACCAACCACCAGTTGCGTCTCGCTTCCGCCAGCTCAGGATAGCCGAACTTGACCACTGTCCGGCGCTCGGGCAAGGGCGATGGGTCGAGATTGCGACGCATGTCCCACATCAGCAGCGACGGGTCGAGGTTCTTCAGCGTGGCCTGTGTCTCGATCCACTTCTGCCCCCAAAGACCGAATGCTTCGACGACGGCCTGAAGGTCCCGGCCCGCTTCGGTCAGACGGTATTCCTGCACGCCCGGCTCTTCGACCGCTGGTGCGCGGGTGACGATCCCGGCGGCCTCCAGCTCTTTCAGCCGTTGCGAAAGCAGGCTTGGTGACATGCGCGGCACGCCACGTCGGAGGTCGTTGAACCGGGTCGACCCGGCCACCATTTCGCGCACCAGAACCATGGTCCAGCGCGTGCAAAGAGTCTCGGCCGCCATTGCGACCGGGCAGAATTGTCCGTAACTCCCGAGTGTCATGCCGCAAATCCCTTTCTGAAATAAGTCTGTATTGGCCTTGGGATAGCATAGCACGGTCGGGTTCGGTCCGACAGGAAAAGGGCTGGTCCAGTTTCAGGACTGGTGCGGTTTCGTGCAAAGGCTCAGCCTGTGGGAATACCGGAAACCTATTGGAGCAATTGCCATGACCCAGAGTCTGAAGACACTGAACGGTGGGATCACCCAAATCCCGAACGCGAAACTGACCAACCTCAAGACATCACTCCGTGGCAGTCTGATCGGACAGGAGGACGCCGGTTACGATGACGCCCGTGCGCTGTGGAACGGCATGATCGACCGACACCCCGGCCTGGTCGTTCGCGCGAAGGAAACGAACGACATCCGGCTCACCGTGAACTTTGCGCGTGAAAACGACCTTCTGCTGGCTATCAAAAGCGGTGGCCATCAGATTGCGGGACATGCGGTGGCCGACGGCGCGCTGCTTCTGGATCTGTCGCAGATGCGAGGCGTTTATGTGAATGCCGACATGGCGACCGCAAAGGTTGAGCCCGGCTGCCTTCTCTCCGATGTGGATAGGGAGACGCAGCTCTTTGGCCTAGCCGTGCCGCTGGGCATCAATTCGACAACCGGCGTTGCCGGATTGACTTTGGGCGGTGGCTTCGGCTGGATAACCGGCAAGCACGGCCTGACCATCGACAATCTGCTGTCGGCCGACGTCGTCTGTGCCGATGGCGAGGTGCGCGTGGCGAGCGCCACTCAGAACGCGGATTTGTTCTGGGCCATCCGGGGTGGTGGCGGCAATTTCGGCGTCGTCTCGTCCTTCGAATTTGCGCTGCATCCGATCGGTCCCGAAGTGCTCTCCGGTCTGATTGTGCATCCCTTGGCCGACGCGCGCAGCCTGTTGCAAAGCTATCGCGATATCTGTGCACGTGCGCCCGACGAGCTCACCATCTGGGCGGTCATGCGGCAGGCGCCGCCGCTTCCTTTCATCCCAGAGGTCTGGCATGGCAAAGAAGTTCTTATCTTCGCGGCGTGTTACGCGGGAGACATGAAAGAGGGTCTAAATTTGCTGCAAGAACTGCGCGATCTCGGCCAGCCGATTGCCGACGTAATCGGTCCGCACCCCTACACGGGCTGGCAGCAAGCCTTCGATCCGCTTCTGACGCCGGGTGCCCGCAACTACTGGAAAAGTAATGACTTCCTGGCACTGCCAGATGAGGTTATCGATATGTCTCTTGCGGCGGTTGCAGCCCTGCCAGACCCGCAATGCGAAATCTTCATCGCTCACCTTGGCGGCGCCATGACTCGCGTTGATCCCGCCGCCACACCGTTTCCCCAACGCAAGCGACATTTTGTGATGAACGTCCATACACGGTGGTCAGACCCGACGCAGGATCAGACTTGCATCACTTGGGCACGGAACCTGTTCGACCGCACGGTCCCCCATGCTGCTGGCAGCGTCTACGTCAACTTCATGCCATCCGACGACGACGGCCGGCTGTCTGAAGCCTACGGCTCCAACATCGACAAGCTGGGCAGGATCAAAATGAAATACGATCCAAAGAATCTCTTTCGCATGAACCACAACATCAAGATTCCGGAGTTTACGAAGTTGACCAACTGACAGCGTTGACTGATCTCGTTAGTTGCCATCAAATGGATCAATTCAGTCCGCTATACGGATCTGGTTTAAACATGAAAACGCTAAGACGATATCGTGTCCCGTAAACTGGTCGCCAACATATGGTTCGAACCAGAATAGGGACATATCTCATGGCGAAACGAATGACAGTTCGCTTGACAGATATTGACTCACGCGGCAGCGAACTTCCACTTCCCACCCAACTGACTGCTACTGAGTAAAATTCTAAAGTCGAGAACTGGCTCAGAGCCGACATGTGACCCCTTTTTGTCGACTGTCCAGTACTATTCGTCTTGGCAAGCGGTCTCGCGGCGAATGTATTGTCTTTGTTATGCATCGCCACTTTTGGTGGAAGGTCTCCATGACGGTCGTTCGCGATTGAATGCACGCCGCATCACGATGGTCTTGCCACGGTTTGGTTCCGGTCTCTTTCGAGCAATGTTTGCTATGAAGGAGACAGAGAATGGCAACGAGATACACAGACGAGTTTCGACGTGATGCGGTGCGCAGCGCAACGACCAGTGGACTGACACCGCCACAGGCAGATTATGATTTAGTGGTTGGCCCACCAAAAGCGCCTGTCAACGCATGGCTTCAAAGTGTCGAAGAGCGGTAAGGGAAATTGTTACGACAATTCCATGGTGGAAACATTCTTCAAATCCATCAAGGCAGAGATGTTCTGGCGCAACCGCAAGGAAACCAGACGCCATGCCGAAGGGGCGATATTCCAGTATATCAATGGGTTCTATAACCCACGACGACGGCACTCGTCGTTACGTGGCAAAAGTCCCTTGGCCTTCGTACGAAAGGCTGCTTAAATGAGTTGAGAGACCGGAACTCAAGCGCGACAAGACCGCGCAGCGAACGGCAGCTTTGACCCAATCTGACCGATGCTGCACTGTGCATGAATGTCAGCACTTTGTTAGACGGACAGAAACGTGACAAAACCGGCCGTTTTGGAGCGCAGGTTAGTTGCGCCTGTTACCTAGGGTTGTATCCTGTTTCAGCGAATAATGCCCACCTTGCTTCGAATCTCCAATTCGGGCAGGCTCTGTACAAGACAACATCATGCGGGAATTCTCGGAGTTATTGTTGTCGATTTAAGCTGAATTCGACTTTTTGAAAGCGTTTTGCAATGATTAAATTCCTGCTTGCAGTCGCGTTAGGCGCTGCCACAATGACGGCCACGAGCGTCAACGCTCAGTTGGTCAGTGAAAAACCCGACGGAATCGCGGAGCGCGCGGTTTTCCACTATGGCAGTGACCCGATGGCGACGCTTAATTCCTATGCGGTGGCAAAAATTACATCCTTGGGTCCGTGCAGTGGCACGATGATAGGCCCGAACGTCTTGATCACGGCAGCGCACTGCCGGTCCGGGAACGCAACAGCAGATTTCAGAGTGTACGTCTCGCCAACCGATCAGCGTGGAGAGAGATTTCAATGTAGCTATCTTTTGCACACCTGGCCCGAAATGGACCTTCTCGCATATTGGTGTTTTCCCAATTCGACCGGTGAGAATCCGGGTGACAAATGGGGGTATGTCGATTTTGAGCTCAGTTACCGGCTGAACGGGGCAGTCGATCATGCTCGGTCGCGCAACCTTGTGCAGGTGGGTGACCCGCTGGTGTCGCTGTGGTGGAATGCGATTGGCGCCACCGGCGATCATACGATCTATTCGCGCGGTAAAGTCACCGACACTTCGCGGAATCTGTGGGCCAATCCGGGCGGCGATTTATGCGAACAAGACGATGATGATCGAGTTGGAATTCATAGCGATGTTTGGGGCGCAGGGGGCGCCAGCGGGTCGCTACAGTTCGTCCCGGCCACCGGGCGCGCCATACTCGCGCCACTGAGCACGGCTGATACTGGCGTGAACAATGACGGTGGGCCATCGCGATCTGCTTCTGCCGTTGCGGATTTGTTCGAGCTTGGAATTCTTGTCGACACCGAAGTTTCAAATCCAATGGTTTTTGACAATCTATTGGTATCAGAACGCTGCCGATCAAAGAGCAATCCGCATATCAGCTTAAGCACGTTGGAAAATCTGTGGGACGCTGGAATACGGTTTGACAATCGGTGGTCGAATGGCAGCAAATATATCGGGAGCCTCGATAAGAACGGCAATGGTGTTCTGGACATGCAGGAAGATCTGGAACGCAGTGCCCGCGAGGGGGCACGTGATCTCTACTACCTGGGGTTCCATTCGCAGCGACTTAATGTTCAAGCGGTGACCGGACCAAGCGCGCAGGTCAACTGGCTTGGGCATCTTGGTTTTCTCGAGGTGTCCGATACGCGAACGACTGCGGACCCGGATGACACCGTGCTGCAAGCGACGCGCCAATTGGTGACCTGGCCGGGGAGCGTCGGGAACACGGGCGATCCGGTTTGGGTGTTGGTCAATTCGCGCGGCGACGCAGAGGCAAAGGATGCCCTGCGCATTTGTATGGGCGAGTGCAAGCCGGTGGCTTTTGGCAACGGTAATTCCGACACCGTCACGCGCGGGTTTACCGGGGGTGCCCCGCTCAGCCTGCATAGCGCAAGCCGTTTGCCGGGGATAGTCTGGGAGGCAGTCGTGGTTCGACCGGACACGGTGCATGATTTTGATATGGCAGATAAGCGGCGGCTTTGGTCTTCGCGCCTCAATTCATCAGCGCGCCAACGGCCTGCTGACATTCGCCCGCTTGGGCGCAATTCCGCCACGAGCGTGGACTGGGCCGCTGTGATCAGTGATCGGCGCGACGGGACCACGGCCGAGTTCTCACTACATTCTCATTTGATCCCAATCCCGGCTGGGCAAGCGATGGTCTGTTTTGACGCACGTCGCATGCCTGGCGTGATCGGGGGCGGCAACGGGGTGTTTCGTTTCGCCAGTTCCGGACAGGATGATAGGGTATTCTCACTTGCAGGCAGCGGCTGGCAGCGCGTTTGCGGCGCGATGAACGGCGTGGCGTCGAATGGCAGCACACTGAGTTTCGGCACTATGGCAGAGGCGGATTTTGCCTATGTCGTTGACAATATCGAGATATCATGGCGGCCGATTACACAGCATGAAGCGCCCGACGACGGTGTCGTACTGCCCGTAACTGATGAGGATTCTGGCGATAGCGATGACGATAGCGATCCATTGCAGCCCGATGCTTCAGGGCAGGGCACGGTGGTCACGCAATAACGTTGACGTGCCGAGCGTCGGGCCATGAAGGCGGCAGTCAATGTTGCCGCGCAGATTCGCAAGTTGGGTTCGGCTCCGACGATTGCTCAGACGCAGGGCCGCCAAACCCATACGTTTCTCCCACCGGCAAAGCGAATGTTTGTGGTTGCTTCAAAAAGCAGCCATTCGCGCAACGGTAGCGAAATCACACTTCGTCCGCAGTGCCGCCGCTCGCCCTCCGGTTTGACGCTGATTTCGTTTGCAAGTGCAGCGAAGGTCGGCAGTGAGCCCAAACTGTCCTGAATGTCCCAACATGTCTCGCGGATATAATCATCACCAAGAATATCAACCTTTGAAG